>JALYSS010000012.1 GCA_030854685.1 Pseudomonadota bacterium
ACCCCGAAATACGGGTGGAAATACGGCGCTGACCCGCTCTGACCCCGAAATACGGCTCCGACCCCAATGTTCAGTGCGCGCTCGTCAGTTGCATTCCGGCCCGCTGCGCCGCCGAATATCGGCCGTCGCTCGCGGTGACGACGGAGCCGGTGGGCTCGCTGCTGCGAAGCTCGTGGAAGCGCTGCTTGTCGGCGTCGTAGCGCGCCGCGACCGTCGCCGATTCCTTCTTCTTGCTGGCGATCAACTCGTTCTGACGTGCCAGCTCCGCATCGATGGTCTCGATCTCGCGCTCGATTGCGCCCGGAACCGGACGTGGCGCAAAAGTGACCTTCTCGCTTTCGAGTTCCCCACGACGCTTGGTCATCTGCGCGATGAAGGCCGCGGCCGACTGCACCTGGCCATCGATCGTCGCGATCGCGCGGGACTTCGCCAGGTCGATCTCGCCTTCATTCGTGTACGACTCGATCAGCGCGCGGTCGCGCCGTACGGCGATCACGCGGTTGCGCTCGACTTGCCGCATCCCCTGCTCTTCGCTTTCGGTTTTCGGAACGCGCTGCACGACTGGGTGCGCCTGCTCGGTTTTCTTCACCGTGAGGCCGTTGCGGTTCAACTCGTAGTTCGCGCGATTCACCGCGTCGGCGGGTAGCTGATCGCTGTAATGAACGATGCCCCGGTCGTCGCTCCATTTGTAGAGTGTCGCGTGCGCATTGGCGGCGAGCGTGACGAGCCACGCGCCGGCCAGTAACGCGAAAACGAGCCCCATCGTTTCGCGCGCGCCGGGCGGCGCGTGCGTCCGCGTTGGCCGGATGCTGCGTTCGGTGCGATTCAATGCTCCGCTCATGTCGTCCTTCGTTCGCCGCTGCATGCGTTGCCGTTGGTCACTGCGTCCCGTAGCGCGCCCGATACGCCGCGATGGCCGGACTGGCGGCGCCGAGCTCCGGTCGTCCGGCGATGAATGTCAGCACATCGTCGAGCGTTGCGATCGCGACGACGGGAATGCCATAGGTGTCACGAACGTCCTGCACCGCCGATGTCTCGCCCTGGCCTCGTTCCATTCGGTCCAATGCGATCAGCACGCCGGCGGGCTCCGCACGCTGGGCACGAATCAGCGCGACCGATTCGCGCACCGACGTACCGGCCGTGACGACGTCATCGACGATCATCACGCGTCCCCGCATCGGTGCACCGACGATGCTTCCACCTTCACCATGATCTTTCGCTTCCTTGCGATTGAAACTGTAGGGCAGATTACGACCGCGGGCGGCAAGGGCGATTGCGGTCGTCGCAGCAAGGGTAATTCCCTTGTAGGCGGGTCCGAAGAGCTGGTCGCACGCGACCCCGGAAGCCAGCAGCGCCTGCGCATAGAACTCGCCCAGTCGGCCGAGACTCGCACCATCGCTGAACAACCCCGCGTTAAAAAAGTAAGGACTCTCGCGTCCCGCCTTGGTCGTGAATTTACCGAACTTAAGCACGTCGCGTGCCAGTGCAAATTGCAAAAACTCCTGGCGGAAATCGCTCATCGTTCCAACGCCTCGAAAGCCATGCAGGCGAGTATAGCGTCGGGCCTCGAGTCCGCTCCGGTAAACTCGCCGGCTTTTCGACGCCTCGCGCATGCGAATCATCACGCTCAACGTCAACGGCTTGCGCGCAGCCGAGCGCAAGGGCTTCGCGCGCTGGCTCGCGCGCGCCGAACCGTGGGACGTCGTCTGCCTGCAGGAGATCAAGTGCCTCGCCTGCGACGTTCCGCGATCGCTGTCGGCGCCGCGCCAATCGCACGCGTCGTTCCATCCGGCAGCGCGCAAGGGCTACAGCGGCGTCGCGCTCTATGCGAAGCGCCCACCGCGAATCGAAACTGGGTTCGGGCACGCCGAGTTCGATCCGGAGGGCCGGTACCTGCAGGGGGACTTCGCGGATGTGTCGATCGTCAGCCTCTACCTGCCGTCGGGGTCGAGCGGTCCGCATCGGCAGGCGTCGAAATTCCGCTTCCTCGACGCCTTCCTCCCGCACCTCGAGAAGCTCGTGCAAAGCGGCCGCGAGGTGATTCTGTGCGGCGACTGGAACATCGCGCACCAGCCGATCGATCTTCGCAACTGGCGCGCCAACCAGAAGAACTCGGGCTTCCTGCCGGAGGAGCGCGCATGGCTCACGCGCGTGTTCGACGACCTGGGCTTCGTCGACGTGTTCCGTCGCGTCGAGCCGCGACCCGACCAATACACGTGGTGGTCGAACCGAGGTCAGGCGTGGAAGAAGAATGTCGGATGGCGAATCGACTATCAGATCGCGACCCCGGGCATCGCCGCGAGCGCGCGCGTCGCATCGATCTACAAGAATCGTCGCTTTTCGGATCATGCGCCGCTGATCATCGACTACGAGTACGTGCTGCGATGAAACACGCACCCTCACACCGACCCTCTCCCGCAGCGCGGGAAAGGGAGCGCGGCGCGCGAGCGCCAAGCGGGTGAGGGATCGTTCGCAATGCTGCGGATTTCGCAACTGACGCTGTCGCGCGGCACGCGGCGCCTCCTCGACGGTGCGGAGCTCACCGTGCACGACCGCCACAAGGTCGGCGTCGTCGGCGCGAACGGGTCGGGCAAATCGAGCCTGTTCGCCGCGATCAGGGGCGAGCTCATTCCCGACGCCGGCGCGATTGACCTTCCGCCCGCCTGGACGCTTGCGCACGTCGCGCAGGAAACGCCGGCCACGCTCATCGCGGCGATCGAATACGTCCTCGATGGCGATCGCGAGTTGCGCACGCTCGAACGTGCGCTCGGCGATTCGAATGCGCACGACGGCGCGCACCTCGCCGAACTCCACCATCGGTTCGAGGCGATCAACGGCTACGGCGCGCGTGCGCGCGCGGCGACGTTGCTGGCCGGCCTGGGATTCACCGAAGCGCTGCAATCGCAGTCGGTCGAGCGGTTTTCAGGTGGGTGGCGGATGCGGATCAATCTCGCGCAGGCACTGATGTGTCGTTCGGATTTGCTGCTCCTCGACGAGCCGACGAACCACCTCGATCTCGACGCGGTGCTATGGCTCGAGGATTGGCTGCGCCGCTACGAAGGCACGCTGCTGCTGATCACGCACGATCGCGACTTTCTCGACGCCGTCGTCGACACCATCGTCCACGTCGATGCCGGCAAGCTCGTGGCTTACACCGGCAACTACGGCCAGTTCGAGCGCGAGCGCGCGGCGAAACTCGCGCTGCAGCAATCGTCGTTCGCGAAGCAGCAGCGACAGGTCGAGCATCTGCGCTCGTACATCGATCGCTTCCGCGCCAAGGCGACGAAAGCGCGGCAGGCGCAGAGCCGGATCAAGGCGCTGGAGCGGATGGAGCTCATTGCCGCTGCGCACGTTGACAGCCCGTTCACGTTCTCGTTTGCCCCCGTCGACGGAGCGGCGCGCCAGCTCGTTTCGCTCGAGAACGTGACGCTCGGCTACGCCAACGCGCAGCCGGCGCTCCGCGGCGTCGACTGGAGCGTGTTGAGCGGCGCGCGCATCGGTCTCCTCGGCGCGAACGGCGCCGGCAAATCGACGCTGTTGAAGGCGCTCGCGGGAACGCTGCCACCGCTTGCGGGCGACCGGTCCCAGTCGCAGCATCTGCGGCTCGGTTATTTCGCGCAGCACCAGGTCGAGCAGCTGCGGCCCGATCAATCGCCGCTCTGGCATCTGTCGCGGCTGGAGCCGCAGGCGCGCGAGCAGGAATGGCGCGATTACCTCGGCGGCTTCGATTTCCGCGGCGCAATGGCCACGTCGCCGGTCACGCGCTTTTCCGGCGGCGAGAAAGCCCGCCTCACGCTGGCGTTGATCGTTCGGGAGCGCCCGAACCTCCTGTTGCTCGACGAGCCAACCAATCACCTCGACATCGAAATGCGCGAAGCGCTGACCGAAGCCTTGCAGGATTACGGTGGTGCGTTGATTGTCGTTGCGCACGATCGGCATTTGCTGCGCGCGACGGTCGACGAACTGTGGCTCGTCGCGGATGGTGCTGTGCAGCCATTCGACGGCGACCTCGATGACTATCGCGCGTGGGTGCTGGACCGCGCCCGCGCCGCGCGCCACGGCGACACGCCGCGAGACGCCGGGAAATCCTCTACCGATCGTCGCGCGCAAAAACGCGACGAAGCGCAGGCACGCCAGAAGCGTGCGAATGCGCGAAAACCGCTGCTCGCTCGGCGGTCAGTCGTGGAACAGGACATCGAGCGGCTCGGGGCTGAAAGGGCGACGCTCGACGCATGGCTCGCGTCGACCGAAGCGTATGCCGAGGATGCAAAACCGCGGCTCGTCGCGGCGCTGGAGCGCGCTGGCGAAGTGACGTGGACGCTGGCGCGGCTCGAATCGGAGTGGCTCGAGATTGCCGAGGCACTCGACGCGACGTAGCGGCGACAGCCGCAAGCGTGGGGGGACCATATATCGCGTCGCCGGGCCGCCCCAAGACGCGATTGCTCCCCCGCCGGGGGCAGCGCAGCGGCGACAGCCGCAAGCGTGGGGGACCATACTGTAACTACGCAAGATACGGCCCCGGCCGGTAGAAGAGATAGACTGCGAAGCCCAGTGTCTCGCGCCCCCATCGAAGGTACGCGTCGCGCCAGCGACGGATCTGCTCGAGCATTTCCGGCACATCCGGATCGTCCGGCTGCTCCCGCGCGTAGCGCTCGACCGAGCGGCAGTACTTCCATTCGTACTCGTCCCACTCGTCGCGCGACGCGGTAACAGCGTGCATCGGAATCAATCCGGCCTCGACGCCCGCCTGCACGTTGCCGGCGTGGTTCCGGTATTGCCCCGCTTCGCCGCCGAGGAACGACAGGTAGTGCGCGTGCGGGCGCTTGCCCCAGAAGCCTTCGCCGATCATCACGTAGCCGCCCGACTTCGTCCACGACTTCAGGTGGCGGCAGATGCCTGTCATGCCCCCCGGGATGCCGCCGGCGCCGAGCATGACCGTCAGGTGGAACGTCTCGGGATCCGCCTGGAATTCGGCGATGTCGACGTTGTCGAGATGCAGGCGCCCGAGTGCGCCCGTCCATTCGGCTCGTTCGCGCGCGGCGTCGAGCATCAGCGATGAGTTGTCGACGGCCATGACGCGTGCCCCGAAACGCTCGATGATGCGCAACGCGAGTTCGGCGCGGCCGCAGCCGAGGTCGAGGACCCGTGACGACGCCTCGAGCGGCAACAAGTCGAGCACGCGCTCGATCTTCGCCGCGGAAATCGGGTTGCAGTAGTCGTGGTCGCGATGCGCGATCGCACTGAATTTCTGACGGTTCATGCCTGGCACGTTATACCCGTCCGCTCACGGCGTCCGGCAGGCCGGCATTTTCCTCGCGCCACGGTGCTACGCGCACGAGGAGCGCCATGCCGGGCAATGCGAGCAGCGTGCACAGCAGGAAGAAATCGAGCCACCCCGTTTGCTCGATGATCCAGCCGGTCGACGCATTGATGACGGTGCGCGGTACCGCCGCGAAGCTCGTGAACAGCGCATATTGCGTCGCGGTGTACCGCGGATCGGTCGTGCGTGCAATGAACGCGGCAAAGGCGGCGGTACCGAGCCCGACGCCGAGCGCCTCGAACGCGATCACGACCGCGAGCAGCAGGCGGTCGGGTCCGTTGACGTACGCGAGCCAGGCGAAGCCGAGAATCGAGACGAGTTGCACGATGCCGAAAAGCCACAGGGCGCGATTGATGCCTATTTTCACCATCCACAACCCACCGAGCAATCCACCGATCACACTCGCCCACAGGCCCGCATTCTTCGCGATGATGCCGATGTCGGTCATCGTGAAGCCCATGTCCAGGTAGAACGGCGTCGCGAGCGCCGTCGCCATGCTGTCGCCGAGCTTGTAGAGGAAGATGAAGAGCAGGACCGTGAGCGCGTCGCGCCAGCCATTGCGCGTGATGAATTCGTGGAACGGCTCGATCACTGCCTCACGCAGCGTTCGCGGACGGCCTTTGACGCGAAGCGGCTCGCGCACAACGAGCGTCATCGCGATGCCGGGCAGCATGAAGAGCGCGGTGATGAGATACACGCTCGACCACGGGATGCGATCGGCGAGGATCAGCGCCAGCGCGCCCGGCACGAGGCTCGAGACCCGGTACGCATTGACGTGAATCGACGTGCCGAGGCCGAGTTCCGGATCGGGCAGGAGTTCGCGGCGAAACGCGTCGAGCACGATGTCCTGGCTTGCCGAAAAGAATGCGACGAGCGTCGACAGCGCAACGATCGACCAGATGTCCTGTCGCGGATGCAGGGCACCGAACAGTGGTATCGACGCGAGCAACCCCAGTTGCGTGACCAGCATCCACCCGCGGCGACGTCCGAGGAGCGGCAGCGCGTAACGGTCGAGCAGCGGCGACCACAGGAACTTCCACGTGTACGGGAGCTGGATCAGCGCGAAAAAGCCGATCGTCTTGAGATCGACGCCTTCCGTGCGCAACCATGCGGGCAGCAGGCTGATCAGCAGGTAGAGGGGCAGGCCCGATGAGAAACCGGTGAAGACGCAGATCAGCATCCGCCGGTTGAAGAGCGCCTCGCGCCAGGTTTCCCTACTCATTGCTTGCGGAATCGATAGATCGCGAGCTCGCCGGTCAGATTGGGCGCGAAGCTCACCGGCCGGCTTTTGGCGAGAATGACGCGATCGATGATCCGATAGCCGCGTTCGGCCAGGAAGCCATCGAAGTCCGCGACCGTGCACAGGTGGATGTTCGGCGTGTCGTACCACTGATAAGGCAACGACGTCGAAACGGGCATGCGCCCGCGCAGGATCTGCAGCCGATGCGACCAATGGCCGAAATTGGGAAACGTGACGATCGCCTCGCGGCCGACGCGCAGCATTTCCGCGACGATCGCTTCGACGCGACGCATGGCCTGCACCGTTTGCGACAGGATCACGACGTCGAACGCCGCATCGTCGAACCCGGCGAGTCCGCGCTCGAGGTCGCTCTGGACGACGTTGATGCCGTTGCGCACGCTCGCGAGCACACCCGCGTCATCGATTTCGATGCCGTAGCCGCTCGTGCGCCGCTCTCCCGCGAGAAAGGCGAGCAACGCCCCGTCTCCGCAGCCGAGGTCCAGCACGCGTGCGGCCTCCGTGACCCAGCCGCCGATCGTCGCGTAGTCGGCGCGCGCGACGCGGGTGTCGGAGGCGTATTTCCCGGAAATCGGGGTCAGAGCTGTATTTCCAGGCTCCACCGTCGCGCTCACATCGATCGTTCCGGAAATACATCTCCGACCCCGATTTCCGCAGCCATCCGCTCGAACCACGCACGCACGAGCGCGTGGTACTGCGGATTGTCGAGCAGGAACGCATCGTGCCCGTGCGGCGCGGCGATCTCCGCGTACGAAACGTCACGCCGCTCGCGCACGAGTGCTTTGACGATTTCGCGAGAACGCGACGCGGGAAAACGCCAATCGGTGGTGAACGACACCACGAGAAACCTGCAGGTCGCGGTGCTAAGCGCGCGCGCCAGGTCGCCGCCAGTGCGGGTCGCCGGGTCGAAATAATCGAGTGCCTTCGTGACGCGAAGGTATGCGTTCGCGTCGTAGTACTCGGCGAACTTCTCACCCTGGTGGCGCAGATACGATTCGATCTGAAATTCCGGCGCGAATGAGAACTTGAGTCCTTCGCGCAACTGGCGGCCGAATTTCGCCTCCATCTGCTCGTCGGAAAGGTAGGTGATGTGCCCGATCATCCGCGCGACTCGCAAGCCGCGGCGCGGCTTGACGTCGTACGCGTGGAAGTTGCCATCGTGAAATTCCGGGTCGGTCATGATCGCCTGGCGCGCGATCTCGTTGAACGCGATATTCTCGGCTGAGAGGTTCGGCGCAGCGGCGATCACGAGCGCGTTGCGGATGCGCGACGGATAGCGGATCGCCCAGTCGAGCGCCTGCATGCCGCCGAGGCTGCCGCCCATCACAGCCGCCCACTGTCCTATGCCGAGGCGATCGGCGAGCAGCGCCTGCGCATCGACCCAGTCTTCGACGGTCAGCAGCGGGAAATCGCTGCCCCATGGCTTTCCGATGTCGGGATTCGTCGAGATCGGGCCGGTCGAGCCGAAGCAGCTGCCCAGGTTGTTGACGCCGACGACGAAGTAGTGCTCGGTGTCGAGGGGTTTCCCCGGCCCGACCATGTTGTCCCACCAGCCGATGTTGTCCGGGTCATCCGCGTAGAAACCCGCGACGTGGTGCGACGCATTCAGCGCGTGACAGATCAGAACCGCATTCGAGCGCGTTTGATTGAGGGTTCCATACGTTTCGTAGGCGAGGTCGAATTGCGGCAGCGTACGGCCGCACGCGAGCGGGAGCGGCGCGCCGAAATGTGCGCTCTGCGACACGACGGGACCGACGGAGCGATCGGTCGGGGCCGGTACATCCGCGCCGGCGGTGGTGGCTGCGAACGATGGCATCGACACGCATCGTAGCGCAACGACGACGACGCGGCTTGCGACACGCACGATCGGCGATGCTGTCGGAATCGGGATCAGAGCTTATTTCCGGGTGAGGTCCGTCGATCTCCAATGACTCGAGTCCGGAAATACAGCTCTGACCCCGATTCAGGCGCGGATCTCCAATGACTCGAGTCCGGAAATACAGCTCTGACGCCGATTCAGGCGCAGCCTCTGACCCCGATTCAGGCGTTCAGCTTCTCCAGCAACGCGTTCAGCTTTTCCGGCTCGTCGGCGCGACGGACCCGCTCGATCAGCGCCGCGCCTGCCGACACATCGGTCTGAAGCACTCGCTGCTTGACGCCGAGCAGGTGCGAGGGGTGCATCGAGAATTCGCGCAATCCCAGACCGAGGAAGAGGCGCGTCAGCTGCGACTCGCCCGCCATCTCGCCGCAGACGGCGATCGGCACGTTGACCTTGGTAGCGCTGCCGATCGCGAGCCCGATCAGGCGCAGCACGGCGGGGTGCAGCGGATCGTAGAGATGCGACACCGCCTCGTCGGAGCGATCCACGGCGAGCGTGTACTGAATCAGGTCGTTCGTGCCGATCGACAGGAAATCGAGCTTGCGCAGGAATGCGCTGATCGAAAGCACGGCGGCTGGAATTTCGATCATGCCCCCGACCTTGACGCCGGCGTCGAACGGCACCCCCTGCTCGCGCAGCGTTTCCTTCGCGCGCGCGATCAGCACGAGCGTCTGGTCAATTTCCGAAACGGACGCGAGCATCGGGATCAGGATGCGCACGTTGCCGTAATGCGTCGCACGAAGGATCGCGCGAAGCTGCGTGAGAAAGAGCCGCGGCTCGGCCAGGCAAAAGCGCACCGCCCGCAATCCCAGCGCGGGGTTCGGCGCGACGCGCGCCAGCCCTTCGAATTGTTCCGCCTGCTTGTCCGCGCCCAGGTCGAATGTCCGAATCGTGACCGGCTTGCCCTGCATGCCCGACGCCACCTTGCGAAACGCCTCGAACTGCTCGTCTTCCGGCGGCAGGCTATGCCGGTTCAGGAACAGGAACTCGGAGCGGAACAGGCCGATTCCGGTCGCGCCGTTCTGCAACGCCTGCTCGATGTCCTCGGGTAACTCGATGTTGGCCTGCAGCTCGACGTGAACCCCGTCAAGCGTCTCGGCCCGCTTGCTGCGCAGCCGCTTGAGCTTCTGCCGCGCGAGCTCGAACTCGTTCTGCCTCAGCCGGTATTCGGCGAGCACCGCGCGGTCGGGATTGACGATGACGACGTGATTGCTGCCGTCGACGATCAGCATTTCGCCGTCGCGAATCAGCTGGCGTGCGTTGTGCGTCGCCACGACTGCCGGGACATTGAGGCTCCGTGCAACGATCGCCGTATGCGACGTCACGCCGCCGAGATCGGTGAGAAACGCGCCGAAATGGTGACGCTTGAACTGGATGACGTCGGCGGGCGACAGGTCGTGGGCGACAAGAATCGTCTGCTCCTCGGCGCTCGGCGCCGGCAGCGAGCCGGGCCGGCCCATCAGCCGCTTCAGCACACGCTCGCCGACCTGCACGATGTCGGCTTTCCGTTCGCGCAAGTACGAATCCTCGATCTGATCGAACTGCTCGACGAGGACTGCCATCTGCAATGCGAGCGCCCACTCCGCGTTGCAGCGCTGCTCCGCGATGATCCGCTTCGGCGCCTCCGAAAGCGTCGGGTCGTTCAGGATCATCCAGTGCACGTCGAGAAACGCGCCGAACTCGCCGGGCACGTCGCCGCTCGACAACGCGGCGTGCAGCCCCTCGAGCTCGTGCTGCACTTCCTTGACCGCGGTGCTGAAGCGCTCGATCTCGGCCGGCACCTGCGTCGGCGGGATCGCGTAATGCGCGACTTCGCGCGTTGCGTGCGATACAAGCTGCGCGCGTCCGATCGCGATGCCGCCGGAGACTCCGATACCGTGGAGCGCGAAGCTCACCATGCGCGAGCGCCATCGCGCGGGCGACGCGCGGCTATCGCTGCTCGAGTCCGTCGCTGAGCAGCGACACGATGGCGGTCATTGCCGCGAGTTCGTCCGGTCCATCGGTTTCGACCCGAAGGGTCGTGCCCACCGCAGCCGACAACAGCATGACGGCGATGATGCTGCGCGCGCTCGCACGCCGCACGCCGCTTATCAATGAAACATCGCAGCGAAAGCGCGATGCGATCTGAACAATTCGCGAGCAGGCGCGGGCATGGAGCCCGTGCGGGCTGGTAATCTCGATTTCGCGTATCTGCATGGCGATCCGTTCGCTCATCGGGAAACGATCTCCCGCCGCGAACGATGGGAACCTCTCTATGGAGCGAGGACGCCATGCTTTGGTTCCATCGAAAATTCATCGTTTCAGAATCGTCGAAAACCGGTTTTGCAAACGGGCGGAGGGCATTTGCGCAATGAGTCGTCTATTGACCTTCGCCGAAGCAATCGGCGATCAGCGCGCACACGGCTTCCATCGCCTGCTGCTCATCGGGGCCCGCGATCTCGAGCGTGATCTTCGATCCCTTGCCCGCGGCGAGCATCATCACGCCCATGATGCTCTTGGCATTGACCTTGCGACCGTTGCGCATCACCTGCACGTCGCTGTCGAACTTCGCGGCGAGTTGCGTAAGCTTCGCCGAAGCGCGCGCATGCAGCCCGAGCTTGTTGATGATTTCGATTTCGCGTCGCTGCATGTCGGAATCGTCAGATATGAAGCACGCCTTCGCATCCACCGGAGATCGCCTTCTTCACGAGCGTGTCCATCCCTTTCGTCCGGTACGTGAACGCTCGCACGAGCATCGGCAGGTTCACGCCTGCGATCACTTCGACGCGACCGGGACTCGCGAGCTTGACCGCGAGATTGCACGGCGTCGCGCCGTACAGGTCCGCGAGAACGGCGACTCCTTCGCCGGTGTCGAGCGCTGCGACCGCTTCGCTCGCCTTCGGCAGGAGCACGAGCGGATCGTCCTCGGCGACGACCGGAAAAACGTCGAACTGCGGCGGACGCGCGCCCAGCACGTGCGTGATGGCGTCGACTAGGCTCGCGCCCAACGCCCCGTGCGCGACGATCAGAACGCCGATCATGCCGGAGTGCAGGCGCGCAGCAGCGCGGTGGCGAAGAGCTTCCCGACATCGAAGCCGGACTGCTCGGTGATCTCGACGAAGCAGGTCGGACTCGTCACATTGACTTCGGTCAGGAACGATCCGATGACGTCGATGCCGACGACCAGCAGACCCGCGCTCCACAACGTCGCGGCGAGCGCCTCCCCGATTTCCCGATCGCGCACGGAAAGCGGCATCGCGACGCCGCGGCTACCGGCGGCGAGATTCCCGCGCGTCTCCCCGGGCTTCGGAATCCGCGCCAGTGAATAGGGCACGACTTCACCGGCGATCAGCAGGATCCGCTTGTCACCGTCGACGATCTCCGGAATGAAGCGCTGCACCATGACGGTGCGCGCGCCGAGCTGCGAGACCGTCTCGACGATGACATTGCGGTTGGGATCGGACTCGCGCACGCGGAACACCGACGTCCCGCCCATGCCGTCGAGCGGCTTGACGATGACGTCGCGATGTTCGTCGATGAATGCGCCGATGAGCGTTGCATCGCGCGTGACGAGCGTGGGTGGCGCGAACTCGAGGAATTCCGCGATCGCAAACTTCTCGTTGTAATCCCGGATGCCCCGTGGACGATTGAAGACGCGTGCGCCTTCCCGCTCGGCCGCTTCGAGCAGATACGTCGTGTAGACGTACTCCATGTCGAACGGCGGGTCCTTCCGCATCAGCACCGCGGCGAACGTCCCGAGCGCCCGATCCCCGGGTTCGCCCGCAGCATACCAATCGTGATCGTCGGCAGACAGTTCGAGCCGACGTACGCTCGCGCGCGTTGCGCCATCGCGCCAGTAGATATCCCGCTGCTCGAGCGCGAACACGCGATGACCGTGCGCGGCAATCGACCGCATCATCGCGATGCTGGTGTCCTTGTACGCTTTCAGGAGCGGCAGCGGATCGAGTACGAACGCGAAGTCCATGCGAGCGGTGGCTGACGGTGGGAGCGGTCATCGTACCGCATTCGCCCCGACGCGCCGCCCGGTCACGCCGCGGTCGAAAAGTGCTGCTCGCGGCCTCGGCGCACGCGACAATCAGCGTGCCCCCGACACCGCGAGAGGCTACGCCGGGGAGTGGCACCCATACGAAGGAAGACCCCGTTTACCCGCGCAGCAGGCTCGTAAGCGTGGCGAGATCGGCGGCGCCGGCCTTCGCTGCCTTGTCCTCCATGCTGCGATAGCGGCGTACCACTTCGGCACCGATCGGCGTCAGGCGCGTGCCGCCGCCGGAGGCGCCGCCGGCCTCGGTCGTCACTACCGGCGTCTCGAAGCAGCCGTTCATGGTGTCGACCAGTAGCCATGCGCGACGATACGACATGCCGAGCGCTTTCGCGGCCGCCGTGATCGATCCCGTCGCGCCGATCGCCTCGAGCAAATCGACCTTGCCGGGACCGATCGCGATGTCCTCACCGATCACGATGCGAAGGCGGAACTGGATCTTCGGGACGAGACCAGCCATGGTGCGGCAAGCATAGCGTCTTGCGGGATCGCGCTTCCATCCTCATGTTCGATCAATCCTTCGGTCACCAGCAGGAGTCGACAATGAAACGCGTCGTGGCGGTTCACAAAAGTCCCCAGGGGCATTGGGTAGGCGATGGCTTCCCCGTGCGCAGCCTCTTCTCGTATCACAACCTCGGCGCGCAATTGAGTCCGTTCCTGCTCCTCGACTATGCCGGGCCGGCCGAATTTCCGCCGGCCGAGCGGCCGCGGGGCGTCGGCGAGCATCCGCATCGCGGGTTCGAGACGGTCACGATCGTCTATCAGGGCGAGGTCGAGCACAAGGATTCGACGGGCAACGGCGGCAAGATCGGCCCGGGCGACGTCCAGTGGATGACCGCTGCGGGCGGCCTGATGCATGAGGAATTCCATTCGCATGCGTTCACGCGCACCGGCGGCACGCTGGAAATAGCCCAGCTATGGGTCAACCTTCCGGCCCGGGACAAGCTGTCCGCACCGCATTATCAGTCGATTGTCGCCGGCGACATTCCGAACGTCGATCTGCCGGATGGCGGAGGTCGCGTACGCGTCATCGCGGGCACGTACGAAGGTCATCGCGGACCGGCGCGAACGTTCACCGACATCAACGTGTGGGACGTTTTGCTGCGCGCCGGCAAGACGATGTCGCTGCGGGTCGCGGAAGGACACACGACGACGATCGCGCTGCTGCGCGGCGCGCTGAGGGTCAACGGTACGCACGACGCGGGTGCGGCGCAAGCGGTGCAATTCGACCGCGCGGGCGACGAGGTGCGACTCGAGGCCAACGAGGACGCGACCTTTCTCGTGCTCACCGGCGAACCGATCGACGAGCCGATCGCGGGCTACGGCCCGTTCGTAATGAATACGCGCGAAGAAATCGCGACGGCGATGAAGGACCTGCAGGAAGGGCGGTTCGGCCAGTTGGCAACGGCGTGACTTCGGGGTCAGCGGCGTGACTTCGGGGTCAGAGCTGTAAGTATTGCCCGGAGATACCGCGTGTGCTCCAACGACGTTCACGCAATACTTACAGCTCTGACCCCGAAGTCCCTGCCGGATAGGCTGACCTCATTCAGCGCTTTGGCAGCGCGTTCAGCAGCGGTGCGATGATGTCCATCGGCAGCGGGAAAACGATCGTCGAATTCTTGTCGGAGGCGATCACCGTCAGCGTCTCCAGATACCGCAACTGTATGGCCAGAGGTGCTTGCGACAGCACCTGCGCCGCCTCGAAGAGCTTCTGCGCCGCCTGCATCTCGCCTTCCGCGTGGATGACCTTCGCGCGCCGCTCGCGCTCCGCTTCCGCCTGGCGCGCGATGGCGCGGATCATCGTCGGGTCGATATCGACGTGCTTCATTTCGACGTTCGCGACCTTGATGCCCCATGAAAGCGTCTGCACGTCGAGTGTCTGCTGGATGTCGATGTTGAGCTTCTCGCGCTGCGACAGCATCTCGTCGAGGTCGTGCTTGCCGAGCACGGAGCGCAGCGTCGTCTGCGCGAGCTGGCTCGTCGCCATCAGGAAGTTCTCGACCTCGATGATCGCCTTCTCCGGATCGACGACCCGGAAATAGACGACGGCGTTCACCTTCACCGAGACGTTGTCCCGCGAGATCACGTCCTGGCTCGGCACGTCGAGCACGACGGTGCGCAATTCGACGCGCACCATCTGCTGGATGCCCGGCACGAGGATGACGAGACCCGGCCCCTTCACCTTCCAGAAACGTCCAAGCTGGAACACGACGCCGCGCTGGTATTCACGCAGCACGCGCAGCGACGACGTGGCGAGCAGTACCAGCAGGAAGATCACGACCAGCGGACCGATCAATGCCATTTCACGCTCCCTCTGAAGGTGCAACGAGCGGCACGAGTGCGTCCATGCCGATGACGCGAATCTTCTGGCCGCGCGAAAGCCGTGACGCCGTGCGCACGCGCCACGTTTCGCCACGGATGTTCGCCCAGCCGGTATCGGTCGCATCTTCCAGCATTTCGCCGTCCGCGCCTATCAGCGCTTGGACGCCGCTGACGATCGGCGCGCGCCGCGCCCGCACCGCCATGCGCACCACCGTGACGACGAATGTGACCGTCACGAGCGCGAGCAACGCGATCAGCGTACGCGGAATGCCGAATCCCGGGACATCCGTGTCGATCAGCATCGACGCGCCGATGACGAACGCCGCGACGCCGCCTAGCCCCAGCGAGCCGAAAGCCGGCACGAACACCTCCGCGACCATGAAGGCGATGCCGATCGCCATCAGCGCAAGGCCCGCGTAATTCACCGGCAACAGGTGAAGCGCGTAGAGCCCGAGCAGCAGGGACACGGCCCCCAGCACGCCGGGGAACACGAAGCCCGGATGGCCGATTTCGAAGATCAGTCCGTAGACGCCGAGCAGCATCAGGATCATCGCCACGCTCGGATCGGTGATGATGGCGAGCGCGCGAAAATGCCAGTCGGGCTCGAACGTCGTGACCGGTGCGCCGGCGAGCTGCAGCACGCGCTCCCCGCCAGGCACGCTGACCTTGCGCCCGTCGAGCTGGTGCAGCAAATCCTGCTCGTCGATCGCGATCAACTCGACGACCTTCTGCGCCTTCGCCTCGGTCGCCGACAGGCTCGCGGCTTCAGTCACCGCCTTCTCGCCCCATTCGGCGTTGCGTCCACGCAATTGCGCGAGACTGCGGATGTACGCGGCGGCATCCTGCATCGCCTTGCGCTCGTGAACGTCCACCGGCGGCGATTTCTTGCCGTCCGTTTCGGTCGGTGCGAGCGACGGCGTGAAGCCGATCGATACCGGCGACGCGGCGCCAAGGTTCGTTCCGGGCGCCATCGCGGCAACCTGACTCGCGTACAGGATGAACGTCCCGGCGCTCGCGGCGCGCGCGCCGGACGGCGCGACATACGCGACTACGGGGATCGTCGAGGCGAGCAGGTCCTGCACGATTCGCCGCATCGACGTGTCGAGGCCCCCTGGCGTATCGAGCCGCAGGACGACGAGTTGCGCGTGTTCGCGCACGGCGTGGGCCAGTCCGCGCTGGATGTATTCGGCCGTCGCGGGACCGATGACGCCGGTGACGTTCAGCGTAACGACGGGCGCGGGCGCAGCAGCGCGAAGCGTCGCCGCGACGAACGCAAGCGCAACGATCGGCAGGAATCGAATGACGCCCATGGGCAGGGAAATGGGGGTCTACTTCGGAGTCAGGGGAAAATGGGGTCAGAGCCGTAATACTTCGCCGCGAATTGCGCGACAAGTTCGGAATCGGCGTCGGCCAAGTATTACGG
>JALYSS010000018.1 GCA_030854685.1 Pseudomonadota bacterium
CCGTAATATTCGCCGCGCAAGCGCGATTCGTGGCGCCAGCTCACGCGCGGCGAATATTACGGCTCTGACCCCATTTATCCACGTTCGGCGAATATTACGGCTCTGACCCCATTTATCCCAGCCGGCCGTGGCAGTGCTTGTACTTCTTCCCCGACCCGCAGGGACATGGATCGTTGCGCCCGACCTTCTCGCCGGCACGCACGAAGGGCGGCGCAACGGCAACCGCGACCGCCGTGTCGCCACCATCCCCGTTGCTGCCGAGCGCTTGGTCGTAGTCCGCATGCTGATACTGGACATTGCTGACCACCGGTTCCGGCTCGACCGCCTGCACGTCTTCCTGCGAGCGCACCTGGACGGTCAGCACGACGCGCACGACGTCCTGCTTGATCCGGTCGAGCATGTCCGAGAACAGCTCGAAGGCCTCGCGCTTGTATTCCTGCTTCGGGTTCTTCTGCGCGTAGCCCCGAAGGTGAATCCCCTGCCGCAGGTGATCGAGCGACGCGAGATGCTCACGCCAATGATGATCGAGCGTTTGCAGCATCAGGCTCCGCTCGAACTGGCGCAGAAGCTCGGCGCCAACCTTCGCCTCCTTGTCGTGCCACGCGTCGTCCGCGAGCTTCACGATCCGCTCGCGCAGTGCAGTGTCGTCGAGCTCGGGCTCCGCCTTCAGCCACTCGCCGACGGGAGCGGTCAGCTGGTATTCGGATGAGAGCGTCGAATCGAGGCCCGGGACGTCCCATTGGTCCTCGACGGATTCGAGTGGAATGTGGCGCTTGAACGTCGCGTCGATTTCGCCGCGAATCATGTTGCCGATCGTCTCGCTGACCTCCGCGCTTTCGAGCAATTCGTTGCGCTGCTGATAGATGACGCGGCGCTGATCGTTCGCGACGTCGTCGTATTCGAGCAGTTGCTTGCGAATGTCGAAGTTGCGCGACTCGACGCGGTTCTGGGCCTTGGCGATCGACCGGTTGACGATCGAATGCTCGATCGGCTCGCCTTCGGGCATCTTGAGCCGCTGCATGATCCCCGAGAGCCGCTCGCCACCGAAAATGCGCAGCAGCGGATCCTCGAGCGAAAGATAGAACCGCGACGATCCGGGGTCGCCCTGGCGGCCGGCGCGGCCGCGCAACTGGTTGTCGATGCGTCGCGACTCGTGGCGCTCGGTGCCGACGATGTGCAAGCCACCCGCCTTGATGACCCCATCGTGCCGCGTCTGCCATTCATCGCGCATCGCAGTGATCTGGCGTTCCTTGTCGGCCGGCTCGAGCACCGGGTCTTCGCGAAGCTTCAACAGCTGCGGCTCGATGGTGCCGCCCAGCACGATGTCCGTGCCGCGGCCCGCCATGTTCGTCGCAATCGTGACGATGCCGGGGCGCCCGGCCTGCGCAACGATTTCCGCCTCGCGCTCGTGCTGTTTCGCATTCAGCACCTGGTGCGGCAGCTGTTCCTTGTCGAGGTGCATCGACAACATCTCGGAGTTCTCGATCGACGTCGTGCCGACCAGCACCGGCTGTCCGCGCTCATGGCAATCCTTGACGTCGGCGACGATCGCGGTGACTTTTTCGGCTAGCGTGCGGAACACCAGATCGTTCTCGTCCTTGCGGACCATCGGCTGGTGGGTCGGGATGACCATCGTTTCCAGGTGATAGATCTGCTGGAACTCGAACGCTTCGGTGTCGGCGGTGCCGGTCATGCCCGCCAATTTCGCGTACATCCGGAAATAGTTCTGGAACGTGATCGACGCGAGCGTCTGGTTCTCGCGCTGGATCGGCACGCCTTCCTTCGCCTCGACCGCCTGGTGCAGGCCATCGGACCAGCGGCGCCCCGCCATCAGCCGACCCGTGAATTCGTCGACGATGATGACTTCGCCGTTCTGCACGACATAATGCTGGTCGCGATGAAACAACGCATGCGCGCGCAAGGCTGCGTAAAGGTGATGGACGAGCGAGATGTTTTGCGCGTCGTACAGGCTCGATCCGGGCGCCGTGAGACCCGACACCGCGAGGAGCCCCTCGACCTTCTCGTGACCTTCCTCGGACAGCAGCACCTGATGGGCCTTCTCGTCGACCCAGTAGTCGCCCGGTCCTTTTTCGTCCTGCTGGCGCGTGAGTTTCTGCGGCAGCTCGTTCAGCCGGTAGTACGTCTCGACGTTGTCGTCGGACTGGCCGGAGATGATGAGCGGCGTGCGCGCCTCGTCGATCAGGATCGAGTCGACCTCGTCGACGATCGCGTAGTTGAGCCCGCGCTGCACGCGTTCGCTCGTCGCGAACACCATGTTGTCGCGCAGGTAGTCGAATCCGAACTCGTTGTTCGTGCCGTAGGTGATGTCCGCCGCATACGCGAGCTGCTTGTCGTCATGCGACATCTGCGACATGTTGACGCCGACCGTCAGCCCGAGGAAGCGATAGATGCGGCCCATCCAGTCCGCATCGCGCTGCGCGAGATAATCGTTGACGGTCACGACGTGCACGCCGCTGACCGAGAGCGCGTTCAGGTATGCGGGCAGCGTGGCAACCAGCGTCTTGCCCTCGCCGGTCCGCATTTCGGCGATCTTGCCGTTATGCAACGCAATGCCGCCGATCAGCTGAACGTCGAAGTGTCGCATGTTGAGCGAGCGCTTGCCTGCTTCGCGGACGACCGCGAACGCATCCGGCAGGACGTCGTCGAGCGTTTCGCCACTGGCGACGCGCGTCTTCAGTTCCGGGGTCTTCTGCCGCAGCTCATCGTCTGACAACGCGGCGATGGCCGGCTCGAGGGCGTTGATGTCGCGCACCTGCTGCGCATACTGCTTCAGGAGCCGCTCGTTGCGGCTGCCAAAAATGCGGGTGAGGATATTGATCATCGCGAGAGGAGAGAAGCTTGGCGCCGAAGTGGCAAAAAGCAAGGGGTGAGGACCGCCTCACCCCTCGTTGTCGGCCGTCCGTTCCTCCAGGGAGCCGTCAGCCCGTGACTTGCAGGAATCGCGCCGGGTGTCCGCGTACGACCGGAGCACCACCTTGACGTTCAACTTCGACCTGCGCGCGGTGCGCGTGACCAGATGAATACCGGAATACCGCGGCCGATCTCGACCATCTTACCATACAGGGGGTACGTTCGACGAGGCGGTTCCGGCGCCGCCATTGGCGCCAACGACACGAATGATGTTCAATGGACGACCCTCCTCGCGCCCGACCGACGTTGACCCGATGCCGCCGCACCGACCGCTTGCTCGCGTGCTCGACTCCGAGGCGCAGTTCGCCGAATGGACGGCTCGGCACCGCCAGGAGGTGGCACTGACACGACTCGTTCGCAAGCATTTGCCGCGGCCGATCGCCGAGCGTGTTCACGTGACCGATGCCCGCGACGGCGTACTGGAACTTGCCGCAAGTGCTGGCGCGATCGCGGCAACGCTACGTCAGCGCGCCCCCGCTTTACGGATGGCCCTCGCGCGCGACGGCTGCGACTTTACTGAAGTCCGGGTGCGCGTGCAAGTTGCGGGATTGGCGGGTCCGCAGCAGCAAACACCGAAGCGTCAATGGGATAGCAGCGCCGCGTCGCCGCTCTTCGACTTGGCCGACCGCCTGCCGGGCGGCCCGCTGAAGGATGCATTGAGCCGCTGGTCACGGCGCGCGCGCGGGCGTTAGCGTAGCGGACCGAGCAGGCGTGCCGCGGCGAACCAGAGCAGGATCGCGAGCAGCAACAGCACCGTGAATTTGAGCGTCAGCCCGATGAAGCGGAGGTAACGCGGGTCGCGCTTGATGAGCCACAGCAGCAGCGCCGCGCCGATCGCCGCAAGGGCCGCGAACAGCAGCAGGCGAACGAGGATCAAGTCGCGCCGATGACTGCCCAGTCCTGGAACGCGGAAGGCAACTCGTCGTCGGTATCGAACGCAACGAGCTCCCACGCGTCCGGCCGTGCGAGCAACGCGCGGGCAACCGCGTTGTTGAGCGCGTGCCCGGGCTTGAACGCGCTGTACTGCCCGATCAGCGGGTGACCGAGCAGGTACAAGTCGCCGATCGCGTCCAACACCTTGTGCTTCACGAACTCGTTGTCGTAGCGCAGCCCCTCGGTGTTCAGCACACGCGTCTCGTCGAGCACGATCGCGTTCTGCAGGCTGCCGCCGAGTGCCAGTCCGGCCGCCCGCATCGCCTCGACGTCCTGCATGAAACCGAACGTGCGTGCGCGGGCCACTTCCTTGACGTACGAATGCTCGGCGAAGTCAATTATCACGTGACGGTTTTCCGTGCCGAACACCGGATGCGGAAAATCGATCGTGAAGTCGAGCTTGAAACCGTTGAACGGGTCGAAGCGCGCCCACTTGTCGCCATCGCGCATCTCGACCGGCGCGCGCACGCGCAGGTACCGCTTCGGCGGCGCCTGCTCGACGATCCCCGCGGATTGGAGCAGGAAGACGAACGGACCGGCGCTACCGTCCATGATCGGCAACTCGGGCCCGGCGACATCGATATGCAGATTATCGACGCCGAGCCCCGCGAGCGCCGACAACAGGTGCTCGACGGTCGAAATCGACGTGCCGTTCATCGCGAGCGTCGACGACAGGCGCGTGTCGCCGACGTTCACCGCCCGCGCCGGAATCGTCACCGGCGTCGGCAAATCGATCCGATGGAACACGATCCCGGAATCCGCCGGCGCCGGACGCAGCGTCAATTCGACGCGCGCACCAGTATGGAGGCCGACGCCCGTCATGCGAATCGACGTCTTCAGCGTTCGCTGCCGCAGCATGGTCTCGAAAAGAGGGGAGTGGCGC
>JALYSS010000025.1 GCA_030854685.1 Pseudomonadota bacterium
ACAACCAGAACTCGCTGAAGGCAGGGTTGCGTGGCCCGGTGTTGCTGGAGGACTTCATCCTCCGCGAAAAGATCACCCATTTCGACCACGAGCGCATTCCGGAACGCGTGGTGCACGCGCGCGGTTCAGGCGCGCACGGCTATTTCGAAGCGTACAAGCCGTTGACGTCGCTGACGCGTGCGGCGCCATTCGCCAAGGCAGGCAAGCGCACGCCGGTTTTCGTTCGCTTCTCCACGGTGGCTGGCGAGCGCGGCTCGGTCGACACGGCGCGCGACATCCGCGGCTTCGCGGTCAAGTTCTACACCGATGAGGGCAACTGGGATCTCGTTGGCAACAACATTCCGGTGTTCTTCATCCAGGACGCGATGAAGTTTCCCGATCTCGTGCACGCGGTGAAGCCGGAGCCGCATTACGCGATGCCTCAGGCCGCATCGGCGCACGACACCTTCTGGGATTTCATTTCGCTGATGCCGGAGTCCACGCACGTGATGATGTGGGCGATGTCGGATCGCGCCATTCCGCGCAGCTTTCGCATGATGCAGGGTTTCGGCGTGCATACCTACCGGCTGGTCAATGAACGCGGCGACACGCGCTTCGTCAAGTTCCACTGGAAGCCGCTGCTCGGCACGCATTCGCTGGTGTGGGACGAAGCCGCCAAGATCCAGGGAGCCGACAGCGACTTTCATCGCCGCGACCTGTGGGAAGCGATCGAGGCCGGCGAGTATCCGCAGTGGGAGCTCGGGTTGCAGGTCTTTACCGAAGCCGAT
Source organism: Pseudomonadota bacterium (assembly GCA_030854685.1). Taxonomy (GTDB): domain Bacteria; phylum Pseudomonadota; class Gammaproteobacteria; order Burkholderiales; family Casimicrobiaceae; genus VBCG01. Next base: position 768 of record JALYSS010000025.1, read on the forward strand.
GCCGAGAAGTTCACCTTCGATGTCCTCGATGCCACGAAGATCATTCCCGAAGAGCTGGTGCCGGTACAGCCGGTCGGGCGCATGGTGCTCGATCGCAATCCCGACAACTTCTTTGCCGAGACCGAGCAGGTGGCGTTCTGCGTTGCGCACGTCGTTCCCGGCATCGACTTCAGCAACGATCCTTTGCTGGCGGGACGCATCCATTCGTACATCGACACGCAGATCTCCCGCCTGGGCGGCCCTAACTTCCACGAGCTGCCGATCAACGCGCCGCTCGCGGCGGTGCACAACTACCAGCGCGATGGCATGCATCGGCAGGCGATCGCGCGCGGGCGCGTGGCGTACGAGCCCAACTCGCTCGGTGGCGGCTGCCCGTTCCAAGCGGGCGTCAAGGGCTTCGTGTCGTTCCCGCAACCGGTCGAAGGTGACAAGCTGCGCGGCAAGCCCGAGAAGTTCGCCGATCACTACACGCAGGCGACGCTGTTCTGGAACAGCCAGGCCGATTGGGAGAAGGCGCATATCGTAGGCGGATTCCGCTTCGAGCTTTCGAAGGTGACCGTGCCGGCGATTCGCGAGCGAATGGTTGCGTCGCTCGTGAACGTGGCGCCCGAGTTGGCGGCGGCGGTCGCCAAGGGACTCGGTATCAAGGTGCCGGCGGCGATGCCGAGGGCACTTGCGCGTCCGCGCAAGCCGGAGGTCAGCGTCTCCAGCGCGCTGTCACTCACCGCATTACCCGGTGATGGGGGCATCCGCACGCGCAGGATCGCGATGCTCGTCGCCGACGGCGTGAAAGGTGAATCGCTGCTCGCGTTACATCAGTTGCTCGTCGATGCCGGCGCGGTTCCCAGCATCGTCGCGCCGCGGCTCGGACCTGTGGTCACATCCGACGGCGCATCACTCGAAGCATCGGCGACGCTCGAAAATTCACCACCGGTGCTGTTCGACGCGCTGGTCCTCCCCGATGGCGACGACGGTGTGAGGACGCTTGCGGCGATGGGGCAGACCAGTGAATTCGTGGTCAATCACTACCGCCACGGCAAGACGATTCTCGCATTGGGTGCGTCGTCTGCATTGCTTGAGAGGGCGGGTGTGGACGCGAAGCTGCCTTCCGGAAAGGCTGACGCCGGCATGTTCGTCGTGTCTGCGGATGACGCCTCCAGCGTGGCGAAGCGTTTCACCGCAGCCGTGGCGATGCACCGTCATCCGGCCCGAGAGTCCGATCCGCCGCGGGTGTGACGATTGAATCGCGAGGGCAATTGCATATCTCGCAGTGCGGATGCGCGACTCTCACGCTGATTCGTTTCCCACTACGTGGGCGAGGGACCGCTTCGGCGCGACGCTTCAAATACCCCTCCCTCTCCCGCGTACGGGGTCGGCGAGGGGGATCGCACAACGATGTCGGCCCGGTCATCGCATTCGACCAGGAACGAAATGGCGTGATTGAAGGGGTCCAGCGGGCCTGCACTCATCGCGCCGAATGCCTGGCCGAACAGTTCGAATTCGACGATCTTCACCGACCCGGCGGGGCCGCTCGGCGAGTCCGTCGGCATTGCAGTCACGCGCTTCACGCGCGAATCGGGAAAGATCGAAACGTAGAATGCCGCGGCTTCTTCGGCCTATTTCGCATACCAGAGCCAGGGAGTAATTTTTTTCATCGCGTTTTCCTTCGATGGGGTGGTTGCGCAAGCGCGACGTCTGCAGCGTGCCGTCATGAATGACGATACGCTCAGTCGGTGCGGCGGCATTCGACGGGTGTACAGGTCACAAGCAGGCCGGCGAACGCATTCTCCGGCGCCCAGTACAATCCATGCCAGGCAGGGCAAGCTCGAGGGCCAATAGCAAGCAGCAATACCGTATGGACAGACTGCAACATTCAGGTGAACAGCTGGAGGCACTGGCATCGCACCTTGCAGCACGGCGCGAGGCGGTCATGCTGGCGTGGCGCCAGGCGATCGCAGCCGATCCCGAGATGAACGCGGGAGCGTCGCTGCCACGCGCGCAACTGAACGACCACGTTCCCCAATTGCTGGAGGCGTTCGGTACGAAACTGCGAGCCCTTGCCGGCAACAGCGTGGAGGCACCGGAAGACGGGCACAAGGACGACGGCGCCGCGCACGGTTTGCAGCGCTGGCAGCAAGGCTACGACTTGCGTGAAGTGACGCGGGAGTGGGGGCGCCTGGAGTTGTGCATGGCGGACGAGCTCGAACGTTACGCAGCGACGCGACCAGGGACCGAAGCGGCGGCGATGGCCATCGCGCGTCGCGCGTGGACCGAAGTTTGCACCGACGGAGTTTGCGAAAGCACGTCGCAATACTTCCATCTGCGGGAAATCGAGGCAGCGGGCCACGTGCGCGACCTGGAAGCGGCGCTGGAGCAGATGCAGGTGGTGGAACAACAGCGGGCCGAGTTGTGGCGGCAGGCCGCGCATGATCTTCGCGGCAACCTCGGCGTCGTTGCCAATGCGTCCGCGGTGCTGAGCATGCAAGCCGTCCCGGAGCAATCACGCGACAATTTTGTGCGCATGCTCAACAGGAATGTGACATCGTTGTACGCGCTTCTCGAGGACGTGACGAATCTCGCGCGGCTTCAGGCAGGCCAGGAGCGCCGTCAGGTCAGGTCATTTGATGCCGCCGCGATACTGACCGGGCTGTGCGCGGGGATGCAGCCATTCGCGCAGGAGCGCGCGCTGTACCTCGAGGTCGAGGGTCCGGCGACGCTGGCGGTGCAGGGAGACGACGTCAAGGTTCGCCGCATTGCCCAAAACCTGTTGTTGAATGCGCTCAAATACACGGAGCGCGGTGGCGTGACGGTGAGCTGGGACGAAAGTCGCCGCGACGACATAAACCGCTGGATGCTGTCAGTGCAGGACACAGGTCCGGGAATTCATGCGGGCCCCGGCGCGCCGATGGCCAACGCGCTGGAGGAGGCGACCAAGGAAGCGCGGCACGTCGACAAGGCGGCTCGCAGCGGTGGCGAGTCGGGAGCTGCGGTCGAGCCGGTGGCGCCGCGTCCGCACGACGCGCGCCTCGTTCACCAGGAACGCGGCGAAGGCATCGGCCTGTCGATCGTCAAGCGGTTATGCGAGCTGCTGGATGCGACGATGGAAATGGATTCGACCGCCGGCAAGGGTTCGGTAGTGCGGATTCTATTTCCGCGGTCTTACTCCTGAAGAAGTCGATCAGGTTGCGAATTGCGTGCGCCGCGCGAAGAACGCGATGATGAGTCCGAAGAGCAGCGTCGCCCGCATGTTCTCGACGAATGACGCGATGTGAACGTCGGCATTGGTTCGCCACGTGGACGCTCGCACGACAACGTGGGACCACCAACCTGCGCTTCCTTCGCGCGACCGCCGATCATCCCGCGTTTCGCGAGGGACGCGTGTTTACCGGCTTCATCGAACATCACAAGCCGAGCTGCTGTCGGCGTGATCCGCGGAATCCGATCAACAAGGGCCGATTGCAAGCGGCGCCTGTTCGTTCGGCAGGGGTACTACACCAGCAATTTCCTCGAATTCGAGAAATCCGCCAGTATTACGA
>JALYSS010000034.1 GCA_030854685.1 Pseudomonadota bacterium
CAGCTGCGCGATTCAGCGCATGCCGAGCACGTCCGCCATGTCGAAGAGGCCGTTCTGGTTGTTCTCGCGTCGCGCCGCCACGAAGCGCGCTGCCCGCAATGCGCCGATTGCGAAATTCTGTCGAGACGTTGCGCGGTGCGTGAGCTCGAGCCGCTCACCCGCGCCCGCAAAGACAACCGTGTGCTCGCCCACCACGTCTCCGCCGCGGAGCGTGGCGAAGCCAATCGTTCCCGGCTTGCGCTCACCGGTGACGCCTTTTCGCACGTAAACGCCATGGTCGCGTAGATCCACGCCGGAACCCGCCGCCGCTGCCTCACCCAGCCTCAAAGCAGTACCGGATGGGGCATCGACCTTGTGGCGGTGATGCATTTCGACGATCTCGATATCGAATGACGGGCCGAGAAGCCGCGCCGCGCGCTCGACCAGATCGGCGAGCACGTTGACGCCGGCGCTCATGTTCGGCCCGAACACGATCGGAATCGTGCGCGCGCGCTCAGCGATTTCGGCGTTGCCCGCCTCATCGAATCCGGTCGTGCCGACGACCGCGGCGATGCCGGCCTTCGCGCATGCCGCGAGATGTTCCAACGTTCCGGGCGGCCGGGTGAAGTCGATCAGTACATCGGCAACGCCGGCGACCGCATCGACGTCGGACACGATGCGGATACCGGTCGAGCGCCCGCAACGTTCGCCCGCATCGGTACCGATCGCTGCACTGCCCGGTACGTCGAGCGCTCCCGCGAGTGCCATGTCGCTTGCATCGAGCGTCGCTTCGATCAACGCCCGGCCCATTCGGCCGCCGGCGCCCGCGATGGCAACGCGTACTTTCATCCGAACATCGTCCGCGTTACCTGCGGAAGAGGTCGAGAAAGCGTTGCCAGAAACTCTTTTCGCCCGTCGCGCTCACCGGCAGTGCCTTGGCACTCGCGGATTGATTGAGCTCGACAACCGTTTCTGGCATCTGGTCCCCTTCCCAGCGCGCAACCTTCCCCTCGGCGAAGTAGACGGTGAAATTGCGATGCTCGACGACCTGTCCCTGACGGATGAACTCGTAGACATAGTCCCAGCGATCGGCACGAAACGGCGACGTGATGAGCGGCGTTCCCAGCAGCTGCTTGACCTGCTGCGGCGTCATGCCCGCCTTGAGCTTGTCGATCACGTCCTGCGACAGGTAGTTGCCCTGGTTGACGTCGATCTTGTAGACGCCGAGCGATCGCCACGACGGCGCGTGGCGATCGAGCGTCGCGCAGCCGGTCATGGCGAACGAAGCGAGCGCGAGCGGCGCGACGCGAACCACGGCGCGCGCGGTGACGCGGGTAATCATTCGAAACGCTATGGGAATCATCAGGGCAAATGGCTATTATAGCCAAGCTAACCGGCGCCGAACCTCCGACTGCTGCTCATGAGCAACTCGCACGACCTCAAAAACGCCGGCTTGAAAGCCACCGTGCCGCGTCTCAGGATCATCAATCTCTTCGAGACGTCGAAGGTCCGTCATCTCACCGCCGAAGACGTCTACAAGCTGCTGCTCGCCGCGGGTGGCCTCGACATCGGGCTCGCAACCGTTTACCGCGTGCTGACGCAGTTCGAGCAGGCAGGATTGCTCGTCCGTCATCATTTCGAGTCCGGCAAAGCCGTGTTCGAGTTGAACGAGGGCAAGCACCACGATCACCTCGTGTGCATGCAATGCGGCCGCGTCGAGGAGTTCTACGACGCCGAAATCGAGAAACGCCAGATCAAGGTCGCCAAGGAACGCGGCTTCGAGATCAGCGAGCACGCACTCTACCTGTACGCCGATTGCACGAAGCCCCATTGCCCGCATCGGAAGAACAACGGCCCCAACTGATCGTTAACTTCCGTCGCCTGTATCGCGCGGGAAAACGTCCGGCGGATGCACCGCTTCGCGCCGATTGAAGTCGGCGAGTCGAAACCCGAGTGCGAACAGCATCCCGAAATAGGCGAGCGCGCCACTCGCGATCAGCAACGCGAGCCGTCCGACCTTCTGCGCCACGCCGGCGTGAAGCCATTGCGCGTCGACGCCCATCAACCACGCGAGCACGACGGCAAGCACCGCGCTCGCCACGCACACCTTCGCAACGAACGACAACCATCCTGGTTGCGGCCGATAATAGCCCTTGCGAAGGAGCCACCACAGCAGCAATACCGCATTGCAGCAGGCGCCGATGCTTGTCGCGAGTGTGAGGCCGGCCTGCTCGAGCCCGAGCGGCCACGCGAGGAGGACGGCGAGCGTCTGCGTGACGAGCACCGTGAAAAAAGCGATCTTCACCGGCGTTTTCATGACCTGTCGCGCATAGAACCCGGGTGCCAAAATCTTGACCAGGATCAGCGCGGGCAGCCCGATGCTGTATCCGAGCAGCGCCGCGCGCGTCTGCATGACGTCGTTGATCGTGAATTTCCCGTATTGGTACAGCGTCGACACGAGCGGAAGCGCCAGCAGCGCGAGCGCCACCGCGGCAGGAAGCGCCAACAACATCGCGAGGCGCAAACCCCAGTCGAGCAGCGCCGAATACTCGTCGTGGTCAGCGTCGCTATGGTGCTGCGCGAGCGACGGCAGCAGAATCGTTCCGAGGGCGACGCCGAGGAGCGCGCTCGGAAACTCCATCAGGCGGTCCGCATACGTGATCCACGAGATGCGACCGTCGCCGAGCAGCGCCGCGAGCTGCGTGTTGATCAACGCCGAAATCTGCGCGGCGGAGACGCCGATCACGGCGGGCCCCATCGCGAGCAATATCCGCCGCACGCCTTCGTCGCGCCAGTTGAACGACAGCTTCGGCAACATGCCGAGCGCAAGCAGCGGACGAACCTGCAGCGCGAGCTGCGCGACGCCCCCGATCGCGACACCCCAGGCGAGCGCGACGATCGGCGGATCGAAGAATCGCGCAAGAAAGATCGCGGCGCCGATGATCGACACGTTGAGCATCACCGGCGTGAACGCGGGAATCGCGAAACGCCGGAACACGTTCAGAACGCCGCCGGCGAGCGAAACGAGCGACACGAAAAGTATGTACGGAAAGACGATCCGGATCATCTCGGCCGTCAACTCCACCTTTCCCGGCGTGCGCGCAAAGCCGCCAGCGAGGAGGTAGACGAGCCAGGGCGCCGCGAGCGAGCCGACGACTGACAATCCGATGAGGATGACGGTGAGCAGCGTGCCGACGTCGCCGATGAGCCGCCGCGTGGCGTCGATGCCGCGCTTGCGACGGTACTCGGCGAGGATCGGGACGAACGCTTGCGAAAATGCGCCTTCGGCAAACAGTCGCCGGAGCAGGTTCGGCAGGCGGAAGGCGGTCTCGAACGCGTCCATCTGGAGGCCGGCGCCGAAGACCGTCGCCTTGAGCGTTTCGCGCAAAAGCCCGGTGATGCGCGACAGCAGCGTCATGCCGCTGACTGTCGTCAGGGTACGAAGGAGATTCAATTCGGAAAGCCGCGCAACGCATTGCCCGCAATGCGAAAATCGCGTATTATGCCCGGTCTCTCGCGATTATCGAAGTCGCTCCCAACGATGATCAAGGCATCGACACCGATGCCGCCAGGAACAAGGATCGAACTACATGGCCAATTCGGCACAGGCCCGCAAGCGTGCGCGGCAGGCGGAGACGACGCGCCAGCGCAACGCCAGCCAGAAGTCGGCGCTCCGCACGGCAATCAAGAAAGTGAAAAAGGCGATCGCGACCGGTGACAAGACCGCCGCCACCGCGACGTTTCACGAGTCGCAGGCGGTGATCGACCGCATCGCGGACAAGCGGATCGTGCACAAGAATCTCGCGTCGCGGACGAAGTCCCGCCTCACGCAGGCGATCAAGGCGCTGGCGTAACGATTTACGGGCAACGCATCGAAGATCAGGGCGCCTCGCGGGGCGCCCTTCTCGTTTCAGTCCGCTGCCGTTGTGAACACTGCACGTCGCCACCTTCAATATCACGCGGACGATAGCACCGTGGAATCTGCAGCGGAACGCGACGTCGCCCCCTTGTGGGAGCGGCACTTCCGCGATCCGGAAGCCGCATATGCGCGCGCCAAAGCGCTCCTCGCGCAGGCGGAACCGATCGGCCAGCCCGCGCGCGCATGGTGCGAGCTCACGATCGCGTTTCATCATCTCTTTTTCACCCCGCAACCGCTCGAGGCCCGGCGTTTCCTCATGGACGCGCAGCAGGGTTTCGCGACCCACGGCGATCGTCGTGGCGAGATCCTGGCCGAAATCGGCACCGCGCGGCTCGCGATTGTCGAGCGCTCACCGGCTGCCGCACGCGAGCGGCTCCTCACGCTGTATCCCGAAGCGCAGCAGATACTGCCGCCGGAAGACCGATTCTGGTTGCTGAACGTGATGGGCGCCGCGCATTACTGCACGGACGAGCTCGGCGACGCTATCCGCTATCTGTATGAAGCGCTCGAAACGTTGCGCGGTGTCGAGCGATCGCCGCAGCATCCGACCATCATGTCGAACCTCGCCGCCGCGCTCGTGACGGCTGGCGACTATGCGCCGGCCTGCGAATTGGCCGAAGCGGCGCTCGCCGACCTCACGCACTTCGACAATGCGCAACTGGTGATGTGTGCGCGGTCGAGCCTCGCGGAAGCGCTGTCCAGCCTCGGCGCCGACGAGCGTGCACTCGCCGTCGTCGATCAGGTGCTCGCGGATGCGGCGAAGGCGCCGCGGCGCGCCGCGCAGAACCATTGCATGTCGATCGCCGCCGAGATCTGCGCGCGACATGGACGCGTCGCCGACGCCGCGAAGTGCGCGGACACCGCGCGGGACATCGACGCCGATTTCCCCGGCGGGTTCAACGAAGTGCACAGCCGCTGGGCCGACGCAGTGGTCGCGGACGCGCGCGACGACGCGAACGCGCTTGCGCTGTTGCAGGTGGCCGCTGACGCCGCGCAGCGGCAGCGTTACCTGCCAGGCGAGTGCAAGGCCTGGTCGCGGCTTGCCCAACGTCACGCCGAAGCGCGCGATTTCGAGTCGGCGTACGCCTGCGCCGGGAAACTGCTTGCCGCACAGACGCAGCGACTGTCGCATCGCGCGAGCGCCAAGTATTGCCTGCAGCGCGTCGAACACGAGCTTACGCACGTGCGCGCCGAGCGCGACCGCGCGCTCGCGCAGCGTCTCGAAATGGAGCGACTGAATGAGCAGCTTTCGCGACTCAATGCGGATCTCACGCACAAGATGATCCAGGTGGAGGCGCTGCAGGCGCAACTCGCCGTCGAAGCCGTGCACGATCCGCTGACGCAGCTATTCAACCGGCGTTATCTGGATTCGGTCACACCGGGCCTGATCGGCTCCGCGGATCGTCGTGGCGCCCCGCTTTCGCTTGCGCTCGTCGACCTCGACCACTTCAAGCTCGTCAACGACCGCCACGGACACCCGGCCGGCGATATCGTGCTGCGCGAAATCGGGCGCGTGCTGCCGATGTCGCTGCGGCCCGCCGATGTCGTATGCCGGTACGGAGGCGAGGAATTCTGCCTCGTGCTGCCCGATGCCGATGGCGCCGGCGCGGAAAAAGCGCTCGCAGGTCTCGCCGCGCGGCTTCGCGATCTTCGCGTCTCCTGGGATGGCGAAACGCTGGGTGGATTCACGTTTTCCGCCGGAGTTGCCGTCCTCGGGCAACACGGAAATACGTTTGCGGACCTCCTCGCCGCAGCCGATCGTGCGCTTTACGAGGCGAAGGATGCGGGGCGCAATCGCATCCTGATCGCGACGCCGAAGCCCGGCGCATGTTGAGCCCGTGCTAAAATTTTCGATTAACCAGGGCCTGAGGTCGGCGACCGCACGGTCACGACGCATTCGATGGACGCTTCCCCGCCCAGGCATTTCCTGCAGTTCAGCGACTTTTCGCGCGACGAGTTCGATTACCTGTTCGAGCGCACCCGCTGGATCAAGGACCGGTTCAAGCGCTACGAACTCTACCAGCCGCTGCGCGATCGCACGCTCGCCATGGTGTTCGAGAAGGCTTCGACGCGCACGCGGGTTTCCTTCGAAGCCGGCATGAACCAGCTCGGCGGCATCGCGATCAACCTGAATCGCGGCGACACGCAGCTTTCACGCGGCGAGCCGATCGAGGATGTCGCGCGCGTCGTGTCGCGGATGGTCGACGTCGTGATGATCCGGACGTTCGAGCAATCGATCATCGAGCGTTTCGCCGGGCATTCGCGCGTGCCGGTCATCAACGGCCTGACGAACCGATACCATCCCTGCCAGATCCTGGCCGACTTGTACACGTACATGGAGCTCCGCGGTTCGATCGAGGGCAAGACGGTCGCGTGGATCGGCGACCCCAACAACGTCTGTGCAACCTGGCTGCAAGCGGCGACGATCTTCGATTTCCGCGTGCACGTCTCCATGCCGCCCGGCTATGCATTGCCAGCGGATGCCGGCGACTCGCGTCATTGCGTCGTTTTCGACGATCCCGAAACCGCGTGCGAAGGCGCCCATCTCGTCACGACCGACGTATGGACCAGCATGGGATTCGAGGCGGAGAAAGAGGAGCGTCAACGGGCTTTCGAGCACTGGCAGGTCGACGCGACGATGATGCGGCGCGCGAACGCCGACGCGCTGTTCATGCACTGCCTGCCCGCGCATCGCGGGGAGGAAGTTTCTGCAGACGTCATCGACGGACCGCAAAGCGTCGTCTGGGACGAGGCGGAGAACCGCTTGCACGCGCAGAAGGCGCTGCTCGAATATCTGGTGTGCGGGCGACTGGGTTCGGAGATGCAATAGCGGCAATTACCTATTGCATCTCTGATCCCGTTCGTCGACCTCGTTTATCCTGTGCATCTGCATCTCCGGCCCGGAATTGGAACAAACGATGTTCAAACGAATAGCAATGGCAATTATCACGATCGCGATCGCACCGCTGGCATGCGCGCAGGCGTGGCCGGCGCGCCCGATCAAGTTCGTGATGTCGGCACCAGCCGGCAGCTCGATCGACGTGCTCGGCCGCACGATCGCCGACAAGCTCAAGGATCGTCTCCGCCAGCCGGTGATCGTCGAGAACAAGCCCGCGGCCGGCGGTACGGTGGCGACCGCCGACGTCGCGCATTCGGCGCCGGAAGGCTACACAATGGTGCTTGCATTCAACGGGCCGCTATCGTTCGCGCCGTTGCTGCAGAAGCTGCCGTACGACGTGCAGAAGGACTTCGCGCCGGTAATCATCACGTCGAGCCAGCCGAACGTGCTCGCGGTCAACGCGACGTTGCCCGTGCATTCGGTCAAGGAACTCGTCGCCTATGCGAAAGCGAATCCGGGCAAGCTCAACTACGCGTCGGTCGGCAACGGCAGCTCGTCGCACCTGAACATGGAGCTCTTCAAGAGCGTCGCCGGCTTCGATGCGGTCCACGTTCCGTTCAACGGCTCACCCCCGGCGGTGACGGCAACGATCCAGAACGAAACCCAGATGCTGTTCGCGGTGATGCAACCGCTGCAACCGATGATCAAGGCCGGCAAGCTGCGCGCGCTGGCCGTCACGACGGCGAAGCGCTTTCCGCTGCTGCCCGACTTGCCGACGATCGCTGAATCGGGCTATCCGGGCTTCGAGGCGCTCGCGTGGAACGGCGTACTGGTCGCCGCCAATACGCCGCGGCCGATTATCGCGCGCCTCAATGCAGAGTTGAACGCCATCCTGAAGGAACCCGACGTACTGCAGAAGATGCACGGCTTCGGGTTCGACCTGATCGGCGGCACACCTGAAGATTTCGGCACGCTGATCCGCAGCGAAGCGGAGAAATGGGCGCCAGTGATCAAGAAAATCGGCCTCAAGGTTGATTGAACGAATGGATACCGCTCTCACGCCCGCCGATCGCCCGGCGTCCGGCGCCGAAATCTCCGATCGCTCGACGACCGGTGCGCAATTCGGGAAAGTCGTCCTCGCCTACTCGGGCGGCCTCGATACGTCCGTCATCCTCAAATGGCTGCAGGACACCTACGGCTGCGAGGTCGTGACGTTTACCGCCGACATCGGCCAAGGTGAGGAAGTCGAGCCCGCACGCCGGAAAGCGCTGCAACTCGGGATTGCGAATGAAAACGTCTACATCGAGGACCTGCGCGAGGAGTTCGTCCGCGACTTCGTGTTCCCGATGTTCCGCGCCAACGCAATCTACGAGGGCGAGTATCTGCTCGGTACGTCGATCGCGCGACCGCTGATCGCGAAGCGACTTGTCGAAATCGCCAGGATAACGGGTGCCGAGGCGATTGCGCATGGCGCAACGGGCAAGGGCAACGATCAGGTTCGCTTCGAGCTTGGTGCATATGCGCTGGCGCCGAACATTCGGATCATTGCACCGTGGCGCGAATGGGATCTGCTGTCGCGCGAAAAGCTGCTCGCGTACGCGGACCGTCACGGCATCCCGGTTGACTTCAAGAAACGCTCGGTTGGGAACACCGGCGGAGCACCGTATTCGATGGATGCGAACCTGCTCCACATCAGCTACGAAGGTGGCGTGCTCGAAGATCCGGACGTTGAACCGGAGGAGTCGATGTGGCGGATGACGGTCTCACCGGAGAAGGCGCCGGCGCAGCCCCAAGTCGTCGAGCTCACCTACCGCCATGGCGACATCGTTGCCGTCGGCGGCAAGGAGATGTCAGCGGCGGCGGTCCTGACGGCGCTGAATGAAATCGGCGGCCGGCATGGAGTCGGTCGCCTCGACATCGTCGAGAATCGCTACGTCGGAATGAAGTCGCGCGGCTGCTACGAGACGCCTGGCGGAACAATCATGCTGACGGCGCACCGCGCGATGGAGTCGATCACGCTCGACCGCGAAGTCGTCGCGCTGAAGGACGACCTGGCGCCCCGCTACGCGCGCCTCATCTACAACGGCTACTGGTTCAGTCCGGAGCGGAAGCTTCTGCAGGCACTGATCGATGCGTCGCAGGCGCCGGTCAATGGCACCGTGCGCATCAAGTGCTACAAGGGCAAGGTGATGTGCGTCGGCCGCGCGTCGGCCACCGACTCGTTGTTCGACGCGAAAATATCGACGTTCGACGACGACGCCGGCGCCTACGATCAGAAGGACGCCGCCGGCTTCATCAAGCTCAACGCGCTGCGCCTGCGCATAGCCGCGAACCGAGGCCGCGTGTAGCGCGTTACGGCCACGAGAATGCGAGACTCTCGTGGCGACCGGCCGCGACATCGAAGCGCCGCTTCTTCACGTCACCCTGGTGTTCGGCCTCGACCGTATATGACCCCGGCGGCAACCGCAGCAGGAAGATCGGCCCTTGCGACGGCAGCTCGAGCACCATGCGACCGTGGTTGTCGGTAACGCGCAGATGCACGTCGGCGACGAAGTCATCCTGCCCCTGCGTGTGTTCCGAGAATGTCATCCGCACCGGAAACTTCGAGCTCATGTCGCGCATCAGGTCGGCCTGCTCCTTCCCGATGCCGCCGTTCAGATAACCTGCTTCGCCTTGCGTGGGGATTGCGTTGGCGGCGGACGTCTGCGCGATTGCGCCACCGGCCATCGCGGTTCCGAGCAGGAGCGAGAGTCCGATGCGTGCGCAAGCTTGTTGCCTGGTTCCCATTTCGATGCCTCGATTGCGATTAAACCGAGATGATCTCGCCAAGAGGCGCGGCACGCCATCGGAAGTCGCCGTGAATCACTGTCGGCGCATGCCCTACTTGGCCGCGCCTGAACTCCCGCGATACGTGATTACCTCATGAAGTTCGGCTGCTCCGACATCCAGGCGTACATGATTCCGGGGACGGCGCGGGTCGAGAGACGGTTGTCCGGCGTGGTGGACATCCCGAACGCGCGCTCGACGCTCGAAGGAATACTGACCGGATGGCTGCCCGGCTTCCTGCTGCGCAGCGGCACGCTGAAGTGGCTCCATCCGCTCGCCGCCTGCGATCATGGGAGAATGAATCGTGCCGCTCGATGACTGCTGTCGTGAAAGCCGTCGCGAGATTCGCGAGTTTCGACGGATGCCGCAGTCGTGCGCGTCGCGGGGCGGCCGCTTGCAGTGCACCTTATGGGGAGATTCATGCGCACCGTACCGATCGGCGCAAAAGGCGCTTATTCCCTCGTGGTGAGGCCCGATCACCTGGCAAACCGCTTCAAGGATGCGACGCTGCCGCCCGTTCTCGCGACGCCCATCATGATCATGATGATGGAAAACGCGGCGCTGAACGCGATCAAGCCCTACCTCGATGCGGGCGAAAGCGCGGTAGGGACCCGCGTCGACGTGATTCACCGGGCCGCGACACCGGAGGGAGTTGCTGTCGTGGCGTCGGCTGAAGTGACCAGGACGGATGGAAAGCGCATCGAGTTCCGGATCGAAGCGACGGACGGAACGCGCACGATTGGTTCAGGAACCCACGAACGTAGCGTGGTGAATTTGGCCGCGCTGTCCGAACGCCTGAAGAACCGCACGGCATAGGCCGATTCGGTGGTTCCTCGCGAAGAAGGCGGTGGCTGCGCCGATCGCCGTTCGGCCTCGGCCGGTACACCAAGCATCCGCTTTCGCTCATTCGTTACGCGTAGTCAGGGACGAGGCCGACAACCGACGTTTGCCCACCGCGCCATCGTCGTGCTAGCTTTGCGCTCTACTTGGAGCAACGCATGCCTTCGTTCGACATCGTATCGGAAGTGAATCAGGTCGAGGTGCGCAACGCCATCGACCAGGCGAACAAGGAGCTATCGACGCGCTTCGATTTCAAGGGATCGGACGCTCGCGTCGAGTACGACGGCAAGGCGATGACGCTCTTCGCCGACGACGACTTCAAGCTCAAGCAGGTGACGGACATCCTCGTCGCCAAGCTGACCAAGCGGCAGGTCGACATTCGGTCGCTCAAGCATGACGATGCGGAAAAGATTTCCGGCAACAAGATGAAGCAGGCGGTGACGGTCCGAACCGGCGTCGAGCAGGAGCTCGCGAAGAAGATCGTCAAGCTCCTGAAGGAGAGCAAGATCAAGGTGCAGGCGTCGATCCAGGGCGATGCGGTGCGTGTCTCGAGCGGGAAGAAGGACGATTTGCAGGCGGCGATCGCGTTCGTGCGCAAGTCGATCGCGGACTACCCGCTTCAATACCAGAACTTCCGCGACTGACATCGGTGTCAGAGGTGTAATTCGGCGTCGTCCGTTTTGGTGATGCCGCGGTATTGCCGGCCGAATTACACCTCCGACACCGATGTCAGATGAACCCGCCGGCGCTACGCGAGGTCTGCCTGCAAGGCCGAGCGCACCGGTTCGGCGAGCGATTCGATTTTCGTGCGGTAGTTCGGGTGATCGATTCCAATCGCGACATTCGCGCCGCTCTTGAAGCCAACGACCATCGACGGTGTCAGCTCGAAGCGCAGGAAGTGCACCGACGACGTCTTCTGCTCGTTCTCGCGCTCGAGGTCCTCGTCGGCGATCGCATGGACGGGCGACAGGTCTCCGACCTTCAGCCATACGCGGTCCTCGATGCCCTTCAATTGGGCGAGCGCTTCCCGCCGGGCGTCGACGTCCTCGTACTCGATCAGCATCGTCGCCTTGAGGTTGCTGCCATCGGGAATCAGCGGGTTGTAGACGTCGAGCTCGTCCTGAATTCCCGCTTCCTCGAACATCTTCTCGATCCGCAGCATTTCCTGGATCTGATAGCGGACCGT
>JALYSS010000050.1 GCA_030854685.1 Pseudomonadota bacterium
GTGCGCGGCGTCTGCGATCTGCAGCAGGATGATCGGCAGATCGCCGGAGATCCGGTAGCCCCACAGTCCGGACTGGCCCTCGCGATTGCCGGCGATAATCCCAGGGTCGGCGCGTAAGCGCGCGTTCAAGTAGACAACCGAGCCCGCAAGACGCTGGAAGCGTTGCGCGTCCGCGTCGGTGGCGCCGATGGTGCGGACGATTGCCTGTTCATGCACCGGCGCCGCGGCGAGAATGCGATCGGTGAACGACCGTTCACGGCATTTGCCGGCCATCGCAAGACACGCGTCGCGAGTCTCACCGATGCCACTGATCAGGTCGACCGTTGCCGTTTCGCCCGGTGCAAGCGATATCCGGCAGCGGATGGCGGCCACCGGATCGAGCACCGGGCCGGCTCGCCCGGACAACGGGGCGTTATCGTGCACCGCCCGTGGATTGGCGACGGTCCGTCCACGTCCAATGAAGGCCATGCGATCGGTTTCGTACGAGACTTCGACGTCGTTGCGCGCATGCGCGGACAGCCGGTGAAACATCCACGGCGTGACTTCGTCATGGGTGCGCGGCCGACGCTTGCACAAAATGGCCTGGCAGTCGCGAACAATCTCGGTTTCGATAAACAACTTGGCAAACGCCGGATGCGCCGCGTCGGCGGCCGGCGGCGCAAGCACGATTTCCGCGTAGCTCGTGACGTCGAGGGTCCGGCGCTCGCGCGATCGATTGGTGACGACGACACGGCGCAGCTCGACGTCATCGTCCGGCGCAACGGCGATTTCGGTGCGCGTGTCGATCTCGTGGTCCCGTCGGCTGAATACCGCACTGCCCTGTGGGAACCGCACCTCGCCAGCGTCCGCTTGCTGCAGCGTCGGCTGGAACGTGGCGGACCAGAGCCGCCCTCGCGTAACATCGCGGAGGTAGCAGAACGAGCCCCAGTCGTCGCAGGTGGCGTCTTCGCGCCAGCGCGTGACCGCGAGATCGCGAAAATGGCTGTAGCCGCCGCCCGCGCCCGTGACCATCACGTGGTAGCGTCCGTTCGACAGCAATTGGACGGCCGACGTCGCAGCGTCGGCGCAGACGCCGCGCGCCGCCGGTGCCGGGTCACCGGCCACTGCCTGCGGGCTGGGGAGTTCGCCAGAATGATCAGAAGCCATCCAATGTCCGCTTTTGCGTTGTTGTTAACGTGCTGCCGAAACTTGAACGGTGCGAATGCGCGACCCGTATTCGCCTGCGTGCCCCCCTGCTCGAGGGTCGACGCCCGCCAGGACGCGGCGAGTACCTGCGTTTTGACCGCGTAAGTGAACCAAAGTGCGCCAGCGATTCTCAAAGTCACTCGCAAAGAAAGGACCGACCGTATGACCTCAGCGCCCTCCTCCGTGCCATCGCCCGCTGCTCCGGATGACTTGTGCATCAATACGTTGCGCTTCCTTTCGGTCGACGCGGTGCAGAAGGCAAAAAGTGGCCATCCGGGCCTGCCGATGGGAGCCGCGCCGATGGCATACGCGTTGTGGACGCATTTCCTCAAGCACAATCCGTCCAACCCCGGCTGGGTCGACCGCGATCGCTTCGTCCTCTCCGCGGGCCACGGATCGATGCTGCTGTATAGCCTGCTCTACATGACCGGTTACGCGGTTTCGCTCGAGCAGATCAAGCAGTTCCGTCGATGGGGCAGCATCACGCCCGGACACCCCGAGCGCGGCCTCACACCCGGCGTCGAGGTGACGACCGGACCTCTCGGGCAGGGCTTCGGCAACGGCGTGGGCATGGCGATGGCGGCGGCACAGCTCGCGGCTCGCTACAACCGCGCCGGCTTCGACATCATCGATCATTTCACGTACGCGATCGTGAGCGACGGAGATCTCATGGAGGGCGTCGCGTCGGAGGCGGCATCGCTGGCCGGCCATCTGAAGCTCGGCAAATTGATCTATCTGTACGATGACAATTACGTCACGCTTTCCGCGGGCACCGACATCACTTTCACCGAGGATCGCGCGCGACGCTTCGATGCCTATGGCTGGCACACGCAATCGGTCCGGGACGGCAACGACGTTGCGGCGATCGACGAGGCGCTGCGCGTCGCTCGTGCCGAAACGGCGCGTCCGTCCTTGATTCTCGTGCGCACGCATCTCGGTTACGGCTCGCCCAACAAGCAGGACACGTTCGAAGCGCACGGTTCACCGCTGGGCGAAGAAGAAGTGCGCTTGACCAAGCGGAACCTTGACTGGCCGGAGGAACCGGCGTTTTTTATCCCGGAGCCGGCGCTGACGTACTTTCGACAAGCGGTCGAGCGTGGCGCGCGGGCGGAAACTGCATGGAACAGCCAATTTGCAGCCTACGCGCAAGCGTTCCCCGATCTCGCGCGGGAGCTCGAACAGGCGCTTCGCGGCGATGTGCCGGCCAATTGGGATCGGGACTTTCCCGTCTTTCCCGCCGACGCCAAAGGCATGGCCACGCGCGTCGCCTCGGGGAAAGTGATGAATGCGATCGCTCCGCGCGTGCCGGCCCTCATTGGTGGTTCGGCAGATCTGGATCCGTCGACCTATACCGCGTTGACAGGTTTGGGAGACTTCGAGCCGGCCGGCGCAAGCGCGCGCGATCGACAAGGCTCGGAGGGCGGCGGCTGGAGCTTTGCGGGCCGCAATCTGCACTTTGGCGTGCGCGAGCATGCCATGGGCGCGGTCGTGAACGGCCTGGCCGCGCATGGTGGAACGGTCCCCTTCTGCGCGACATTCCTGATCTTCTCCGACTACATGCGGCCGCCGATCCGCCTCGCGGCGCTGATGGGGCTGCACGTGATCTACGTGTTCACCCACGACAGCATCGCGTTGGGCGAGGATGGTTCGACGCATCAGCCGGTCGAACAGCTCGCCGGGCTGCGTTCGGTGCCACGCCTCATGGTCATCCGTCCCTGCGACGCCAACGAGACTGCGGTCGCCTGGCGTGTCGCGCTCGAAACGCGGGACCGGCCGGTGACGTTGATATTGACCCGGCAGCAGGTGCCTACGCTCGACCGCACCAGGTTTGCGAGCGCGGATAACTTGCGCCGCGGCGCCTACGTGTTGGCCGATGCGCCGAACGGCAAGCCCGAGCTGATCCTGATCGCGACCGGATCGGAGGTCGGCCTGATCGTGGCGGCCGCCCAAAAGCTGCTCGCGCAGAACGTCCAGGCGCGCGTCGTTTCGATGCCGAGTTGGGAGCTCTTCGACGCGCAACCCCAGGAATACCGCGACGCGGTGTTAGCGCCTTCGATCCGTGCACGCCTTGCGGTCGAAGCAGGTTCGTCGCAGGGTTGGGATCGCTACGTCGGGGACCGTGGCGATGTGCTGGGCGTCGATCGATTTGGCGCCTCGGCGCCCGGCGACGTCATGTTGCGCGAGTACGGATTCACCATCGACAACGTATGCACGCGGGCCCTCGCAACGCTGCGATAGATTCAGGGATCGCGCCTCAATCGTTGACTTTCTCAAGCGCCGTGCCTTTGTGCATTGCGATGTGGTCGCTCTTGTCGCTCTTGATTTCGTACTGCGGCTCATCCGTGCTCGCGTGGTGCGTATAGCCCTTGTAGTCGACGTTTTTGGTGTGCACCTTGATGATCTTGCCGCTGACATGCCCGGCCTCCGAGTTCCAGGTCACGTGATCGCCAACCTTGAATGAGTGCGCCATGGTGCATCACCTCCGGTCAGTGCTGGTCCTGAACATGCTCGGCGCGCCCACCCGCCGCGTTGCGAAAGTTCGCAGCGTTGGTACGCTCGAATTCGACTTCCGCACGCAAGCCTTCGAAATCCCGGTGAACGACCGCGACTGCCAACTTGCTGCCGCTGCGCCGATAGGTGATCGTGCAGTTCCGCTTGTCCAGGCTTCCGTCGATCTGCGCCTGGTCGAATCGCTCGGCGTGACCGACATAAGCCAGGCCGAAATCATATTGCTCGGTCCAGAAGAACGGGACGGCGTCGAAGCGTTCGCGCCGCCCGAGCATGTTGCGCGCCGCCGTCTGACCCTGGCGCTCGGCCACTACCCAGTGTTCCACGCGTATCCGCTCGCCCGTCAGCGGATCCGGCCAGCGGGCGATGTCGCCGGCCGCGAAAATGCCCGGCACGCTCGTGGCGAGATACTCATCCACCGTGACGCCGCGATCGATGGCGAGCCCCGCCTGTTCCGCCAGCGCGAGCGCCGGCCGCACGCCGATGCCCACGACAACGAGATCGGCCTCCAGCGTTTCTCCATTCTCCAACGTGACGCCGTGCGCGTCTATCGAGGTCGCTGTCGTTCCCAGATGGAACGTCACTGCGTGACCTTCGTGAAGGTTCTGGATGAATCGTCCGACGTCGGCGCCCAGGATCTTTTCCATTAGACACGTTTCCCGACCAACGACGTGCACCGCGACATCCCGGGCCCGCAGCGATGACGCCACCTCGAGTCCGATGAAGCTCGCGCCGATCACTACCGCGCGCCGCGAAGTCAGGGCGCGGGCGACGAGCGCGCGACTGTCGGTGAGCGTGCGCAAGTAGTGCACGTGAGGAAGATCGGCGCCGGGTATGTCAAGGCGCATCGGTTCGGCGCCGGTCGCAAGCAGGAGCGCATCGTAACGATGATGGCTGCCATCGGCCAACTGCACGTCATGTCGCGTCGTGTCGATCGCGACGACGCATGCGTCGAGTTTCACGTCGATGGCATGTTCCCGGTAAAACTCCGGCGATCGGAGAAGGTTCGACGCTTCGTCTGCGCTGCCCGCCAGATAGCCCTTTGAGAGGTTCGGACGATCACAGGGAAGCGACGCGTCAGCGCTCAACAGGGTGACGGTACCCGAGTAGCCCTCCCGCCGGAGCATCTCCGCAGCCGCATTGCCTGCCGCGCCACCGCCCACGATGACGATCGACCTCGGCGTGTTCGTCGCGACGGGCAGTGAAGGCGACACGACGCGCTCGAGCTTTTCGCGCACAAACACACTGCCGTTGTGCTGCTCGACGCGCCAGCGCGACACTGGATTCAATGCCGGCGCGCGGAGCGCCTCGCCGGTACGCAGGCTGAAACACGCGTGATGCCAAGGGCAACGCACCGTATCGTCAACCAGAAGGCCGTCGGCAAGCGGCGCGCCATAATGCGTGCAGATTGCACCGATCGCGAACAACTCGCCGCCGCGCAGCACTAGCAGTACTGGTTCGCCGTTCGCATGTCCGAGCAGCATGGCGCCCTCGGCGAGCGTCGACAGTGCAACGCCGTCGCCGAGATTCGGTCCGTCGAGCTTGGTCGTTTCTTCGCTCATTCGCCGTCCTTCAACGCCAATCTGACGCTCGACCCTCTGGAATAAATGCGCGTCATGGCCAATACACGGTGCGTCCATGATGCTCGTAGAGCGCCGCTTCATGCTCTCGCGAGATCGGTTGCGAAGGATCGTATTCCGGACTCATCTCGATCGCCTGGCGCGTGACTTTCATGTACACCTCATGCTCCGGCCAGCTGACGCTGTCAATCCACTCCGGCGAGAGCAGAACGTGCTTGCCCGGCAACCATTTGCGCGTGTCGACGACCATATAGCGAATCGCCCAGCTCTTATCGTCGAACACGAAATTCTCCACACTGCCGACCGGACCGTCGGTCGCTCTGATTTCGTAACCGATCACTTCCTTGCCGCTGCGTAGGTGCGAGTCCGCGGATTCGCGCTCCAGGTCCGGGCGCCGCTGCGTCTGGCGCTCCACCGCGCTGTCTGGCGGTTGCGACGGGGAAAACGCGGCGTCAGGAGAGGCCCCCACCCAGGGCACGGGGAACACGCCGAGGCCCCAGGGATTGGAACCCTCCCAGTAGTTGGGATAACCGTAATAATTGTAGTAACCGATCTCGTGTTGCCGGGAAACCGGTTTGTCGGTGTCGATGCCTGGGCTATCCCGGACTTGTTGCCGACTGAGATTGACGTTCATCACCGCGTCGTCCCAAGTCACGTCGCGAACCGAGATCGGCGAGATCAACACTTTGCGGCCGCTCAGCCAGCCGCCCGTCTCGACCACCATGTAGCGTATCGCCCAGCGCTGGTCGTCAAAGTAGACGTCCTTCACCTTGCCAATCTCCCCGTCATTGGCGCCTACGGTGAAGTCGTGCAGTTGTTTCACGTTGTGTAACATCGCTTGGCTCCAAAACTTCCGGATTTCGGTCCTGTGATCGCGTGCGCCCGAACCGTGTCTCGTGCGGTCCCGCAGATCCGCTTTACCTTCGCTCTCGACAGGTTACTCTATACGCGTACGTCTGCGCGTTGGTGAACATACGGCGGAAGTACGCTGCAGATTTTCAGGCACTGTCGGTCGAACCATGTCGGTCCGCGGATCAAAAACGGCGGCAGAACCTGCTGGTTCGACGGCATCGCACCGCCGTTCCTCCGTTCGATTATCATGCCACGAGGAAGATTTCCGGCGGCGGACGTGTTCACTCTCAAACCATGACGAGGCGGATTACAGGGCGGATATTCGCATTGCGCATTGCGGTCGCGGCGCTGGTTTTTGTCTCCGTGGCGAGCGTTGCGGACGGCAACGCCGACACCACCGTCTACAAATGCACGCAAGCGAGCGGAGCGGTGCTGTATGCAGACTACCCGTGCAAGGGTAGCGTGATCGTCGACATTCAACCCGGCGCCGCCGACCCCGACGCCACCCGGCGCCTCGAACGCGCACGGGCCGAGCTCGACCAGGCCGCGGCCAGGCGCGAAGCGAACGAGGAAATCGCGGCGATTCGTCGCCAGGAATTGAATCAGCAGCGTCGTGAAGCGGAAACCGCACAGCGCCTGGCTGAGTTCGCGTCATATCCGCCCGATCCAACCTATGGTGCGGCGTACGTTTTCAATCGACCATTCGTGAAGCGTCGCACGAATCAGCGCGACATTCATCGGCGCGTGGAGCATCACCGCATGGTGCCCGAAGGCCGCGTTCCCGCGGTCATTCACCGGCCGCACGGTCCAGGCTGATTCGGGCGAGGCGTCCGCGCCGACGCTGACGCAACCGACCGCTGGGGAGCGGTTCTACGCTCCTGGGCGTTGATATGCGCAGCGACGGCAGCGCCAAAGCGCCCTACCGGGTGAGCGCAATGGCGAGCGGCAACCAGAATGCCAGCACCGACACGAGCGTGCCCACGATGATGCCGCGGATCGCGTCGAGCGCGCCATCATCGCCAGAGGGTCGTCGCCAGAAACCACCGGGCGGGCAAACGTCATTGGTCAGCGCGTTTGCCGCGATGGTGGTCTTCATCCGCACGCCCCCGGTCTGCTTTTTTTGTTGACCGGCCGCGATGACGGTGGGTCGATCAATCGGAACGCCGCGCATGCAAAAAGTGTGACAACGAATCGATCGCGCCCGGAATCAAGGAGTTATGAACCCTCGAGCTTTCGCTTCAGGTCACGTTCGTAAGGTAGACCGACACGTCCGCGTGCCATTTCCGCGCGTCGGTCGCAGTGGCGCCGCGAATGGGATTTTCCGCGCCAGCGCCTCCGACGATGCCCTGCGTCTCGACATCGAGCGCGCGCGGCGCTGGTGGAGATCACGGGCCGGGTCGGTCGGTTCGCGCGATCTGGCGCTACTGACGCATTCGCGCGGGCAAGTGGTCACATCGCGCTCACGCCCCCATCGACGGCGACGATCTGCCCGGTGATGAACCCGGCGGCATCCGAGGCGAGCAGCGCGACCAGTCCTTTCAAGTCGTGAG
>JALYSS010000056.1 GCA_030854685.1 Pseudomonadota bacterium
ACCACATCCGCCAACTCGAGGAAGAGTTAGGACTCAAGATATTCGTCCGCCGTGGAAAGCGCGTCGTCGCTTTGACCCGAGCCGGACAGGAAGTACTTTCAGTTTCCGAGCGAATTCTGTCCGAAGCGGATAACCTGAAGCGGATTGCGAGCGATACGCAAGACGATACCGGCGGTGATTTCGTTGTAGCCGCAACGCATACCCAGGCTCATTACGCGCTGCCGGCGGTGGTCAGAAAGTTCATGCCTCGCTATCCGAAGGTCCGCCTCAGCATCAGACCTTGTACGCCGATCGAGGCCGCCGAACTCGTGAGGCTCGGGGAGGCGGCGTTATGTATCTCGACCGAAGTCGTGGGCTCATACAGCGAACTCGTTATGCTTCCAGGTCAGACGTGAAGTCGTTGCGTAATCACGCCACCTCGGCATCCATTGCTGCGCACGAAGCCACTTGATTTGCCCGCGATCGCGAAATATCCCATCGTGACGTACGACTTTGCCTTCTGGAAGCATTCCAAAATACGCGTCGCATTTGAAACCAACGCGCTGCGCCCGAGAGTCGTTTTGACTTCCACAGATCCGGGGATCATCAAGACGTATGTCTCGGCAGGTCTGGGAGTCGGACTCATTGCGTCCATCGCATTCAACAAAGCACAGGACCGTGATCTTCGTCTCATCGATGCAAGTCATCTATTCCATTCGAGCATTACAACGATCGGGATCCATCGAAATAGCTATCTCTGCAGCTATATGTATGACTTCATCGAACTCGTCTTGCCGGAAATGGATCGCAAGGCCGTTGACACGGCGATGAGCAAACCGGTCAGGCCGGAATCTACTGGTGGATGAATCGGTGTCGGGGATGTAATAGGTAACCTGTCGATTACATCTCCGATACCGATTCACTTCGGCGTATTCCGGCGGCACCAGCCGCGTTGGCGCTGATTCACTGGAATGTCCGCACCAATATCCGAGGGGCTCCGTCAAGTACCACCAACGTCTCCGACATCGACCGCTCGTGACAGCAGCGACGGATCCAATTTCAGACGGTGTTTGGCCACCCGATGAGATGGGGTATAGGGTAATTCCGCGACCAGCGCAACGTAGCGAGGTACCTTGTAGTCCGCGAGGCGGTCTCGACACCATCGCGCGATGTCGGCTTCCTCGATTCGGGCGTCCCGGGTCGGCAATACGATCGCGACCACATCTTCTTCACCCAACTCCGCCGCCGTACCGATGACTGCAACGTCCTGTACCAATGGATTAAGCCGGATGATGCGTTCGACCTCGGCCGCGGCAATGTTCTCGCCGCGGCGGCGAATGATGTCCTTCTTCCGGCCGCGGAAATAATAGAACCCGTCCGCGTCCGAGTTCACGAGATCCCCGGTCCTGAACCAGTTCTGGTAGAACGATTCCGCTGTTTGCCGGGAATCCCGATAGTAGCCCTGCATGATGGCCGGCGTGCGAACGAGAAGCTCACCCGTGCTACCGACCGCGATGTCATTCCCCGTGTCATCCACGAGACGCATCTCCGCGAATGGTTCGGAGAGCGTGGGATGCCGGGCTGCCCGACCCATGCTTCCGATTCGAGGCGCCTCCAAAAATGGCAGACTGCAAACGCCAGGCGCCTCCGTCAAGCCATAGCCTTCGATGAGCTTTGGAATGTGGAAGCGCTCCTGGAAGGTAGAACGGATCTCCGCGCTGATCGGTGCGCCGTACACCTTCACGAGGCAATGGTCCGGACGGAATTCGTCTCGCGATCGGCGCGCGAGGATGTGCCCGACGGCCGCGATGATGTTCACTTGCGTGGCCCGAGTATCGGCCGCAATCTGCCAGAAGCGGGAGGCCGAAAAGCGGCGCACGATAATCAGCGACGTTCCTGCCGCCAAGGCGCCTCCCAACGAGTAGAAGAGCGCATTGATATGAAACAAGGGCAGCACGCAGAGCATCCGGTCGCCCGGCTGCAGGTGCATGCGCTCGACGAACGCCTCCCCCACGAGCACGAAAGCGCGCTGCGAATGCATCACCCCTTTCGGAAACCCGGTCGTGCCGGACGTGTAAAGGATGACCCACGTATCGTCTGCCCTCGCCTGCGTGCGCATCGTCTCGACGGAAGCCGGCATGGCGTGCCACGGCACTCGGTCTGGAACGCCGATTTCGATCGCATCGTGATCCATGGTGGCGAACCAGGGCGCAGGTGCCTTCCGAGCGCACGCGTTGCGCAACGTCTCCATCTGACCTGCGGAGCCCAGGACGCCGGAAACACCTGCATGTTCGACGATGTACGCGACCTCCTCTACGCCGAGGTCGTAATTGATGGGCACCACGATGGCGCCGATCTTGGCAAGAGCGAAAACCGCCACGAGGTATGGTTTCCCGTTCTCCGCAGCGATCGCGACCCGATCGCCTTTCCGTACCCCGACGTCGACGAACTGCGCTGAGACCTCGTCCACCTGCTTCCGGAACCCCGCCCAACTCAGAATCCGGCGCCCCCACAGCAGGAAAGGTCGATCACCATCGCCGGCGCTTCGACTCTCGAGCAGCCCATACAATGTGTAGTCGTGCTCCGGGTACAGTTCGAGCACCTGTCTCGGAGCTAACACGAGTGCTAATCGCCCCTGTAGACCGGGGAGCGCTTTTCAAAGAACGCGCTGATGCGTTCCCGGTAGTCACCGGTCTGTCGCGCCCTCCCTTGAACGTTCATCTCATAGGCACCGCGGCAGTCTGGCGCCAGTCCGATCTTCGCGAAGGACACCACGCGGTTCAAGGTGATCCGCCTTGTCAATACGACTTCGGCAAGCCGAGCGCGCGCTCAGCGACGTAGTTCAGGATGAGCTGCGGCGTGATGGGGGCGATACGTGCGACGAAGATGTCGCGCAGGTATCGTTCGACGTGATACTCCTTTGCATAACCATAGCCACCGTGAGTCATGATCGCTGCTTCGCAGGCCTTGAAGCCAGCCTCCGCGGCAAGATATTTCGCGCTGTTCGCGGCGAGGCCCGCCGGCATCCCCCGGTCGTACAGTTCGGCCGCGCGAAAGGTCACGAGATTCGCGGCTTCGAGTTCCATCCACGCCTCCGCAAGCGGATGCTGCACGCCCTGGTTCTGCCCGATTGGACGGCCAAAGACCACGCGCTCCTTCGCATATCGTGCGGCTCGCTTGAGCGCCGCGCGACCAATGCCGATCGCCTCGGCCGCCACGACCACACGCTCTGGATTCATGCTGTGGAACACGTAGCCGAGTCCCTTCCCCTCCTCGCCAATGCGGTCGTTCGCGGGGACCCGAAGTCCCTCGATGAACAGTTCGTTCGCATCCACCGCATTTCTTCCCATGCGGTCTATCTCGTGCACCCGGACGTGATTGCGATCGAGTCGCGTCAGGAATAGCGTCAAACCCTCGTTCGCACTGCCCACCTGATCGAGGGGCGTGGTGCGGGCGAGAATCAGCATGCGATCGGCCACCTGCGCAGTTGAGATCCAGACCTTGCTGCCATCGATCACGTAGTCGTCGCGTTCCCGCCTCGCGACCGTTCGAATGTGACGCGTGTCGAGCCCGACATTCGGCTCCGTGATTGCAAAGCAGACCTTCTGCTCACCCCGGATCACGGGCGGAATCAGGCGCTGCCTCTGTTCCTCCGTTCCAAACTTGAGCAGCGGGAAGAGTCCGAAAACGTTGATTTTTACGGATGTGCCGCCGTTCATGCCACCGCCGCACTCAGCGATGGTCTGCATGCACGCCGCAACCTCACCGAGGCCAAGGCCGGAGCCCCCGTACTGTTCGGGAACGGCCATCCCAAGCCAGCCTCCCTTGGCCATCGCGCCGTAGAACTCGTGCGGGAACGACCGCTCGCGATCCTTGCGCAGCCAGTAGTCATCGTCGAAGTCTGTGCATAACTTGATGATCGCGTCCCGGACGGCGCGCTGCTCGCCGGTCGGCTCATGAAGAGATTGAAATTCCATGGCTGTTTATGTCGATGCGCCGGCGCTTGCGGCCCGATCAGTCACCAGTCAGCCCGTGAACCTCGGCAAAATAGAGGTCCTTCCAGGAGGTTGGCTGGTTCTTGATGGTTCCGATGTCGTGCATGAACGTCGCGAATTTCATCACCCCATGCGGCGCCATGTCGAACGTGATGTTCGGGTCATCGAGCATCTGCTGGATTGGTTGCTTGCTGTTCGTCATGCTCGTATAGATGTTCGCAGCCTTCGACTTGTTTGCCTTGATGAATTCGATCGATTCGTGCATCGCCTCGAGGAAGGCCTGGTAAAGCTTTGGATGCTGATCATGGAACGCCTTGCGCGCCCAGATAACGGTCGAACTCATCGGCTGGCCACCCATGACCTCGGTCGAATCGAAGACCTTGTGGATGCCGGGCCTCTGCGATTCCAGGTACGAATACGGCGGCCACGTGAAATCCGCGGCGATCTGATTGTTGAACAATGCGGTAATTGCGTCGGGGTGTGCCATTGAGACTGTCAGCGGATCGATCTTCGCGTAATTATCCTTTCCAAAGGCGTTCGCCGCCTGCATCTGGAGCAGGATCGCGTAGGTGGTGACCTTGATCCCCGTCAAAGCGATCTGATCGCCTGCGGCGAAGTCCTTGATCGATCGTATGTTGGGCTTGTTGGTGAAAAGCGTGAAGGGAATGACACTCTCTCCGCATACGCTCTTGATCTCGTCGCGGGTGCCGCGGGTCTTGTCCCACACAATGATCGGCGCGGTGACCGCCCCGGAAGCGAAATCGAGATTGCCGGAGAGCATGGCATCGTTCATTGCAACTGCGTTGTTGAGCTGCAACCACGTGACCTCGACATCCGGGATCCCGAGCGCTTTGGCGTGCTTCTCAATCAGCTTCTCGTGGTCCATCACCATCGTTGGCAGGTACCCAAGTCCGAATTGGCGCGCGATCCGGATTTCGTTCCCGGCGCCCCACGCGACGCCATGAATGCCGGCCAGGATTAATATCGCAGAAACCAATGTGCGGATCAGTGCTTTCCCCGATTTCATGAATCCATTCTCCTCGGACCGGATGAATAATAATGGCGGAGGGGCGAGGGTATTGGCAACGCGTCCCGCCCGCCGAGAGCTTCGCTCGAAGGCAAGTGCGGGCACGCAGTTCGCCACAGCGGGGAACCACCCTGTCCTGCTCGTTCCGAATGGTCCAACCATAGCGCTATTTCAATATGAACGGAAATAGCTTTATCAGATGCTTTGATCGCGAATTCAGATATCGATCATGCGATTCCAGCAGTTGAAATCATTGCTCGTACTGGTGGATTGCGGGTTCAATGTTTCGGCCGCAGCCCGGAGCATGCATCTATCGCAATCGGTGGTGAGCACCCATCTCAAGCAGCTTGAAGAGGAACTTGGAGCCGCGATCGTGGCCCGCTGTGGCAAGAGGCTCATCGGCCCGACACCGATTGGACAGGACACCATTGCGCTCGCCCGCGCGATCCTTTCCCAGGTGTCTCAGCTACGTCGGGTTCGCGACGATCACTACAGCCAAAGCACGGGCAATCTGACGATCGCGGTTACGTTCGCCCAGTCACATCATGTCCTGCCGAGGATCCTGAAGCGCTTCATGCGCGAGTTTCCGGCGGTGTCGGTGAGCGTCCGCCAGGGAGGTCCGCGGGAGATCGTCAAGCTTGTGCAACTCGGAGAGGCCGATCTTTGCATCTCCACCGAAGTGATCAATGACTATCCGGAGCTCACGATGCTGCTGTGCTACCAATGGAACCGAGGCGTCGTCGTCCCGGAAGGGCACCCCCTGGCCAAGGGTACGAGGCTCACCCTCGAACGCATCGCCCGTTATCGAATCATCACGTACGACGCAACCGTGGACACCAACCTCAAGATTCGGCGCGCTTTCCACGAAAAGGGGCTGCTCCCCAATATCGCGGTCACTGCCGTCGATGCCTACACCATCAAGACTTACGTCGGCCTGGGACTCGGTGTCGGGATTGTCGCCAATATCGCATTCGACGCTCGAGCCGACCGTGGACTGAAGCTGATTGACGCAAGCCATCTGTTTCCGGCCAGCGATTTCGGAATTGGCGTACGCAGAAGCAACTATCTGCGCGGCTTCGCATATCGATTCATCGAACTCTACGCGCCACAGTGGACGCGCGATCGCGTCAATCGTGCACTTGTGCCCGTGGAGTCGAGCCCGCCAGAGCATAGTGCGAGCGCACGACGGCGTTAGAGCTGCGATATAAAACGTCTCCTCTCAACACTTCCGGGCCTGATGGTCTTGGCGCGCGCGAATTCGATCACGACCGTTTTGTCGCCGCTGTGATGTGCTTGCGCCATGACCGTTTCTTCAGCGAGCCTTTGCTCGCACCGGAAGCTTGGTCACCTGGGCGGTGTCCGCGTCAATCGCGTAGCGCTCGGCGACGCTAAGCGTTGCTGCCGGGAGCAGGCCAAGTTTCTCGGCAGCGCGGCGAGCCTTGAACTCGTCCAGTGTCTTTGACGCGACACCGGAAGGCTTGAAGGTGGACTCGGTGTGCGTCGCCAGTGCGGTGCCCATCTTCTTGATCGCGGCCGCCAGCTTTCGTTTATGTTTACTTGACGACATGATCGTTCCACCAATGGTGAACGGTTACCGCTTCCCGATCAGCCCCGCGTGCTCACGGGGCAATCAGCGCGTAAGTAAGTATGCCAATGTCATTAGTATGCGCGCACGCAAGTCCGCCGTGTTGCACGGCAGGGCATTTTTTCGACCTGACGAGGTTCCTGCGTACGTTTTTAGCCACAACCCATAGAAGAATCGCGACCTGCCGCCTTGTTGACAACATATTGTTCATTGCCTCCATCCGGCTGTCGCCTCCAACCCGATCCCGGTCGGAGTCTTGGCTGCCGATAGGACCCGAGCCATTCGCAGGTTCTTCGAGCGGCGAACGATCTGCAAAGCCCTGGTCGGCGCACGGTGCGCGTCTCCAACTTGCATATCGGCAAGCCTGGCAAGCGAGTGCACAAGCTTGCGGACAAGATCGGACTCAAGCCGATATGACGATGCCGGGACGGCATATGCGGATTGATCGAACCGAAACTCCACGTATCATCGCCGGATGCAACGCCCCGACGGCACGGACAAGAACGACTTGAGAAGCATCGCGCGCCGCGTGATGCAGGAGCGCGGACTCTTACCGGATTTCTCACCGGAGGTCCGTAAGGAAGCGGACGCGATCACCAGTGCCGCCACGGCAACCAGTCGCGCGATTCGCGACCTGCGCGAGTTGAAATGGGCGTCGATCGACAACGACGACTCGCGCGACCTCGACCAGCTTTCGGTGGCCGTGCCCCTGGCAGCTGGCGCGGTAAAGATTCTCATCGCGATCGCCGACGTCGACGCCGTCGTGAAGCGAGGCTCCGCGATCGACGGCCACGCGCGGACCAACACCACATCGGTCTACACGGCCGCCGGGGTCTTCCCGATGCTTCCCGAGAAGCTCTCGACCGATCTCACGTCGCTCGGCGAGGATCAGGAGCGCCTGGCCATCGTCATCGAAATGGCCATCGATGCGAACGGGACGGTGAGCGAATTCGACGTCTACCGCGCGCTTGTCTGCAACCGCGCGAAGCTTGCGTATAACGCCGTCGCTGCATGGCTGGACGGAACGGCGCCTGTTCCGGACAAGGTTTCGGCGGTATCCGGTCTCGACGAGCAGCTTCGCATCCAGGATGGCGTTGCGCGAGCACTGAAAAGCGTGCGACGCGAACACGGCGCGCTGGACCTCGAAACGCCCGAAGCGCGGGCAGTGTACGACGACGGTGTGCTCACCGGTCTGCAGCCGGACGAGAAGAACCGCGCGAAGAACCTGATCGAGGATTTCATGATCGCGGCGAATGGCGTGACCGCGAAGTTTCTGGACCGGAAGGGCTTTGCGTCGCTGCGCAGAGTGTTGCGCTCGCCCGAGCGCTGGGATCGGATTGTCGCGCTCGCCGGGACATTGGGTGAACGCCTGCCCGCAACGCCCGATGCGGTTGCGCTCAACGCATTCCTGGAGAAACGCCGCCAGGCCGAGCCGCTGCGCTTTCCCGACCTGTCGCTGTCCGTCGTCAAACTCCTGGGTCGAGGCGAATACGACCTCGATCTTCCCGGCCAGCGAGCCGCCGGGCATTTCGGTCTCGCCGTCAACGATTACACGCATTCCACGGCACCGAACCGACGCTATCCGGACCTGGTCACGCAGCGGCTGATCAAGGCGGCGCTTGCGGGATCCGCCTCGCCTTACACCGACGACGAACTGGCCGCGCTGGCGCAACACTGCACCGAGCAGGAGGACAACGCGGCCAAGGTTGAGCGACAGGTGCAGAAATCCGCAGCCGCCCTGCTGCTGGCGTCGCGCACCGGCGAGCGCTTTGATGCGATCGTGACCGGCGCGTCGGAAAAGGGAACGTGGGTGCGCATCGTGAACCCCGTCGCGGAAGGAAAGGTCGTGCGCGGATTCGAGGGCGTCGATGTCGGTGATCGCGTCCGTGTGGAACTCGTCCATACCGACGCGTCGCGCGGCTTCATCGACTTTGCGCGAGTTCAGTAATCGTCATGATATCCGGCGCCCCGGTGAGCCTTTCCCTCGCCTACGAAAACGAAACGTTTCTTGACAGCGACGATGCGCGGCCGTTGCGCATTCTCGCCGAATACCTCGAGCCGCTGCAGCGCTTTCGCCGCGCGCGCGTCTACGACACCATCGTCTTCTTCGGTTCTGCGAGGCTCTCGCCGACGGGCCCGCTCGGCCGTTATTACGACGACGCGCGCGAACTGGCGCGTCTTGTCAC
>JALYSS010000064.1 GCA_030854685.1 Pseudomonadota bacterium
ACCTTGCCGTCGGGCTGCTTGACGAGATACGCCGAGAACGGACGGCGCGTGCGCGCCGACACAAACTGCAGCAGGTCGGTCTTGCCGGTCTCGAGAAGCTTGGTCATCTGCGAAGGCTCGATCGATCGCTGGAGAATCGTCCGGCCCGAGCGGAAATCGCAGGTGCGGCCCTCGCCGACCGCGCGTTCGCACACGTACGCGTTCGGCGTCTCGAATACGCGATTGCCGCACTTCGGGCACGGCCCGAGCGGCGTCTGCGTGGAGAAATCGGGAGGCGGCCCGTCCTCGTCATCCGCGCGCGGGCCGAAGTCGAACTCGACCTCGTTCGCATCGTTCAGCTTGATCTTCGCCGAGAACGGGCGACCGATGCGGCTGCGAAAGCCGTCGAGCGGCCCCACGGCACGCTCCGACAGCAGCGTCTCGGCTTCGGACGGCTCGATCTGCCGGCTGCCCATGATCTTCCAGAATCCGAAATCGCAGGCGATGCACTGGAATTTCTTGTATCGCTCGTGAACCTCGCCACCGCATTTCGGACAGCGCGTCGCGAGTGTCGCGAAATCCCCCGGAACCGTGTCGCTCTCGTAGTTCTTCGCCTGCTCGACGATGTGTTTCGTCATCCCGACGATCTCGTGCATGAATTCGCTGCGCTTGAGTTGGCCATGTTCCATCTGCGCGAGCTTGAATTCCCATTCGGCGGTGAGCTCGGGCGCGAAGAGCTCGGGAATGCCGAGGCCGTGGAGCAGCGTGATGAGCGAGGCCGCCTTCGCGGTCGCGATCAGGTCCTTGCCTTCGCGCAGGATATAGCGCTCAGCGATCAGCCCTTCGATGATCTGAGCGCGAGTCGCGGGGGTGCCGAGGCCTTTTTCGCGCATCGCCTCGCGCAGCTCGTCGTCCTCGATCGATTTGCCGGCGCCTTCCATCGCGGAGAGCAGCGTCGCCTCGTTGAAGCGCGGCGGCGGTCGCGTCGTCTGCGCGGCGACGTCCACCGATTCGGTCGACACCGTCTCTGTGCCCTCGTAGCGTCGCGTGGCGCTTGCGCGCGCGTCGGCGGCCGGTGCATTGGCGTCGACGATCTCGCGGACCTTCACCGGCGTCAGCGCGGGCTCGTCGCCGGTCGCATCCTTGCCGTAGACGGCGAGCCAGCCGGGCTGCACCAGCACCTTGCCTTCGGACTTGAACGGATGGTCGCCGACGCGCGAGATCCGCGTCGTGACGAGGGATTCCGCGGCAGGGTGGAACACTGCGAGGAAGCGCTTGACGACCAGGTCGTAGAGCTTCGCCTCGACTTCGTTCAGGTGCCGCGGGCGCACGAGCGTCGGGATGATCGCGAAGTGGTCCGAGATCTTCGAGTTGTCGAAGATTCGCTTGTTGGGACGCACCCAGCGCTTGTCGAGGATCGCGCGCGCGAATTTTCCGTACGGGCCGGTTTCCGACAGTTCCTTCAGCGTCGCCTTGACGGTCTCGAGGTAATCCTCCGGCAGCGCGCGCGCATCGGTGCGGGGGTACGTGAGCGCCTTGTGCTTTTCGTAGAGCGCCTGCGCGAGCGACAGCGACGTTCGCGCGGAGAATCCGAAGCGTCCGTTCGCCTCGCGTTGCAGGCTTGTGAGGTCGTAGAGCAGCGGCGCGATCTGCGTCGTGGGCTTTGCCTCTTCGGTGACGACGCCGGGTTTGCCCGCGCACGCATCTGCGATGGCGCGCGCGGCGGCTTCGTCCCACAACCGCTCCGCGCGCAGGTCCGCTTCATCGATCGCCGTGCCGGCAGTGTCCGTTGCTCCGTCGCGCTTGCGGAACGACTCGTCGAACCAGCGTCCGGTGTATTCGCCCGCCCGTGCGCGGAACGTGCCGATCAGCTCCCAGTAATTGCGCGGGACGAACGCGCGAATCTTCTCCTCGCGCTCGACGAGGATCGCGAGCGTCGGCGTCTGCACGCGGCCCACCGTCGTCAGCTGAAAGCCGCCGGACCTGGAGTTGAACGCGGTCATCGCACGCGTGCCGTTGATGCCGACGAGCCAATCCGATTCGGAGCGGCAAACGGCCGCGTCGGCGAGCGGACGCATCGTCTGGTCACTGCGGAGGCGGTCGAACCCATCGCGAATCGACGCCGGCGTCATCGACTGCAGCCAGAGTCGTTCGACCGGCTTGTCGGTCTTCGCGTATTGAACGATGTAGCGAAAGATGAGCTCGCCTTCGCGGCCCGCGTCGCACGCATTGATGAGCCGCGTGACGTCCTTGCGCTTGATGAGCTTGATCAGCGTGCGCAGCCGCGCCTCGTTTTTCTCGATCGGCTTGAGCGCGAAGTGCGATGGGATCGCCGGGAGGTGCGCGAACGTCCACTTGCCCCGCTTGACCTCTTCCTCTTCCGGCATGCCGATTTCGAGCAGGTGACCGACCGCCGACGAGAGCACGCACGCGTCGCTCTCGAAATAGTCGCCCTGCTTCGTGAAGCCTCCGATCGCGCGTGCGATGTCGGCGGCGACGGACGGCTTTTCGGCAATGATCAGTTGTTTCGACAAGTTATTTCGGATCCGGGAGTTCGGGCGCTGCCGGGACGGCACGCCTTCTCGATTGATGCAACATGCGGCCCGCACAGCGGATTGGCAAGCTGCGCGCCGACCACGGAATGCCGGGAGGCGATACTACATAAGGTTCGTCGGCCCTCGCAACCATCCGATCGACCGAGGCGTCGGCGACGGGCGATCGTGCAGCGCGCGTCGCCAGGCGCTGGGGCGCGAGCGACCGCGGCAATACCGTATGCTGCGCTCAGGCGTTCGCGGGATCGCGCGGTGCGAGCCGTTGCCAGTATCCGCCCGGCAATGCGCTGATGCGTCCGGCAAGCTCAAGCGTCACGAGTTCGGACGTGATCGATTCTGCCGGCGCGCCCGTCCGCTCGACGAGCGCGTCGACGGTGACGGGATCATAACCCATCGCCGAAAGCAGCGTCGTCGCGTCGGCGTCGGACGCTTCACCCGACGATTCGCCCGGCGCGCGCGCATCCGGCGCGGTGCCCCGGAACTCGTCGAGCACGTCCTGCGCGGTCTCGACGAGCTTGGCGCCTTCGCGAATCAGCTTGTGGCAGCCCTTCGAAAACGGTGAATGGATCGAGCCGGGAATGGCGAAGACGTCGCGGCCCTGGTCGCCGGCGAGGCGCGCGGTGATGAGTGAGCCCGAGGACAGCGTCGCTTCGACGACGAGCACGCCGCGCGCGAGGCCGCTGATCAGGCGATTGCGGCGCGGAAAGTTCTCCCTGCGCGGCGGCGTGCCGGGCAGGTATTCGGAAAGGAGTCCGCCGTCGCGCGCGATTCGCATGGCGAGGTCGCGGTTGCGCGCCGGATAGACGCGATCGAGGCCGGTACCGACGACGGCAAGCGTCGATCCCGCGGTGCCGAGCGCCCCCTCATGTGCGGCGGCGTCGATGCCGAGTGCAAGGCCGGAGACGATCGCCAGGCCGGTTGCACCCAGCGCATGCGCGAACTCGTGCGCGGTCTCGAGGCCCTGCGCAGTGCCGTGACGGCTGCCGACGATCGCGAACGCGGTACGACCGAGCAATTCGCGGCGACCCATATAGAACAGCGCCGGCGGCGCATTGCCCAATTCCAGCAGCGCGTGCGGATAGTCGGGATCATCCCAGGCAATCAGATGATGTGATGGATCGTCGAGCCAGCGCGACGTGGCGTCGAGCGCTTCGCGGTCGATCGGTGCGACCGCGAGGTCGACCACGGCCGGCGCAATGATGCGAGCGAGTTCTGCGCGAGACGCGCCGAGCACGGCCTGGGCGCCGCCGAATTGACGCAGCAAGGCCACCAGCGCCCGTTGCGGTAATGACTTGTGGGCAAGGGTCGCCCACGCGAGCGAACGCGAATCGAGCGCCATCGGCGGGCGCCTCGTAACGGAGAGCGTTTGCGCTTACACCGAACGCGGTGTGCGCCCGGGCGACATCGAGGTGTCCGAGTCGTCGGTCATTGGACCCCCACGCGGGCGGTCGCTTTGGCCAATACAGCCGCTGCGCTGTCCCCGGCGGCGGAATTCGCGTCTTGGGACGGCCCTGCGGCACTCATGGCGTGCGCACGTAATCGCCGGTGCGCACGGCATCGCTCGAGTTCAGGACCAGCGCGTAAGACACCCGGTCGAACACGCGAAACACCATCAGGATGCCGGTGCGCTCATCCGGCACATGGAGATATTTCGGCGGCGTATAGAACGTCGTCTGATCCAGATTGGGAAACTGGATCGCGACGGCGTTGTTGTCCGGTCGCCGATCGCGGATCGGTGCCACGACGTGGTAAATCGCGAGCACGTTGCCCACTTCGAGACCGTCCTGTGCGCCCTTGTCGAGCGTGACGACGTAACCGCGGCCGGTTTCCTGGCCGTCTCGCGCAAGCTTGAGGATGCGGCCGTCGATCGCGCGGTCCGGCGCGTGCGGTACATAGTTCTGAATCACCTCGCGCGTCGCGGGCAATAAGCGATCGCCAACGACGACCTCTTCCGTGGCGGTTTCGATGCGTGCGGTGGAAACCTCTGCGAAGCGCTCGACGCGCGCCGTCCCGAGGAAGCGATTCTCATAGCCGAGTGTTTCACCGTTGCTGTTGACGAGCCGCTGGCCGGGCCGGTAAATGAACCAGAGGTCGCCGCCCTTCGGATCGAGACCGACGGCATAGACGACGTCCCTTTCGCCTCGGACGACGCGATCATCACGGCCGGCAACGATTTCGGCGGCATCGCTGAGACCGGCAGGGCCGGTGATCATCGGCCGCGTAAGGAAGGGCTCGATATCGCCCGGGGGAATGGCTGGGATCGCCTGCGCTTCGATCGGTGAAACTCGGATTTCGGGGGATAGTCTTACCGTGTTCTGCGCAAGGTCGAGTTGCGGCCGGCCATCGACGATGGTGAGCTTGATGACGTTGCCCGGGTAGATCCGATGCGGATTGTGGATCTGCTCGCGGTTCATCCGCCATACTTCAGGCCAGCGCCAAGGCTCCTTCAGGAACTTGCCGGCGATGCCCCACAGCGTGTCTCCTTTTTGCACCGTGTACGTCGATGGGGCATTATCGGCGATGCCCGCGCTCTGGGCGCGCGCGGATCCCGCCAGCGCCAGAATGCAGAGGAGGCCGCAGAGTGCCGCGGCGCGCGTTGCCGTGCTAAACTGTTGACGCATATGGCCTCTTTCCTGTCAGGCGGACTTGCTAACGTCCTAAACCGCCACAAAATAAGGACTTAACGTCGATTCTGCATCTACAAGCTTGCATTTGGCAAGCCAATAACGCAATGGCACTGCTTCCAATCCTCGAATATCCCGATCCGCGTCTCAAAAAGGTTGCAACTCCGATTGCCGCCGTGACGCCCGAAATCCGCAAACTTGTCCGGGACCTGGCGGAAACCATGTATGCGGCGCCCGGCGTCGGTCTGGCTGCGACGCAGGTTAACGTTCACAAACGGCTGATCATCATCGACATTTCGGAGCATAGAGACACGCTACAGGTGTTCATCAATCCGCAACTGCTCTCGGCGGAAGGCGAGGCGGAGTCCGAGGAAGGGTGCCTGTCGGTTCCCGGTTATTACGACAAGGTGACGCGGGCCGCCCGGATTCGCGTGCGAGCGCAGGACGAACACGGCGAAACCTTCGAGCGCGACGCCGAGGGGTTGCTCGCCGTGTGCATCCAGCACGAAATGGACCATCTGAAAGGCAAGGTCTTCGTCGAATACCTGTCGCCGCTCAAGCGCGCGCGTCTCGCGGCCAAGCTGCGCAAGAAACAGCGGCTCGTCGGCTGACCGGCGCCTCTTCCCATGCGCGTGGGCTTTGCCGGCACGCCGCAATTCGCCGCCTGCGCGTTATCCGCCATTCATCAGCATGGCTGCACGATAGCGCTGGTGCTGACGCGGCCCGATCGTCCATTCGGCCGAGGGCTGGCGCCAGCACCTTCGGCGGTCAAGCGCTACGCCGCTGAACACGGATTGCCCCTCCGCCAGCCGGCGAGTCTCAAGCCGGAAACGACGCAGGCGGAGCTCGCCGAAACGATGCTCGACATCCTGGTGGTTGCCGCCTATGGCCTGATACTGCCGCGCACGGTCCTCGCGTGGCCGCGCCACGGCTGCCTCAACATCCATGCATCGCTGCTGCCGCGGTGGCGGGGTGCCGCGCCGATCGCGCGGGCGATCGAGGCAGGCGACGCGACGACGGGCGTCACGATCATGCAAATGGACCCCGGGCTGGATACCGGCGCGACGATTGCGCGGCAGGCAGTCCCGATCGAGGTGCGCGAAACCGCCGGTGCGCTGCACGATCGGCTGGCGACCCTCGGGGCGCGGATGATCGTCGAAGCACTGGGAGCGCTTGCGCGCGACGGGTGGCTGCGATCGACGCCGCAACCGGTCGAGGGCGTGAGCTACGCCGCGAAAATCGAGCGCGCCGACGCGTTGATCGACTGGACGGAGAATGCTTCGACGCTGGATCGGCGAATACGCGCGCTGTCCCCGGCGCCGGGAGCGCTCGCCGGCTGGCAGGGTGCTGCGTTGAAGATCCGCACCGCGATTCCGCTCGACCTGGACACGCAACAACACGATCCGGGGACGGTCGTCGCGGTCGGCCATCAGGGAATCGACGTCGCCTGCGGAACCGATGCCGACTGCGGCGTGCTGCGCCTGACGGAGTTGCAGCCTGCTGGCGGACGCCGGATGCGCGCCCAAGCGTTCGCCGCCGGACGCGGTGTCGCGCCGGGCGGACGCTTCGAGCCGGGTCGATAAGCACCCGATGCAACGCGAGCAGATGCTGGCGGCGCTCGCCGTTACGCGGGTTTTCGACGGCGCCCATTTGCGCGAGGCGCTCGCGGCGGTCGACGACAAGAGCCCGTTGCGCGGCCGCACGCTCGTCCAGGAGCTCGCGTACGGGACGCTGCGTCACTGGGGAACGCTCGATGCGATCGTCGGGCGGCTGGCGCAAAAACCGATCGCCGATCCGCTGCTCCGGGCGTTGATGGCCGTCGCGCTCTATCAACTCGACCATACGCGCGCTCCGGCATTTGCCGTCGTCGATCGCGCGGTGGCCGCGGCAGGAGAAGCCGTTCGACCCGCGGCCAAGTCGCTGGTGAATGCGCTCTTGCGCCGTTATCTGCGCGAACGAGACGACGTGCGGCGCGCGATTGCGAAAAGTGAGGTGGCGCGCTGGTCGTACCCGCAATGGTGGATCGATCGCGTGCGCCACGATTACCCCACCGAGTGGACGGCGATTCTCGAAGCCGGCAACGCGCGGCCGCCGCTCACGCTACGCGTCAATCGCCGGGTGATCGCGCGTGAAGCGCTTTTGCAGCGGTTCGCGACGGCGGGAGTCGCGGCGGAGCCGGTGGGCGCGTCGGGCGTGATCGTTGCCAGGCCGCGTCCGGTCACCGAGTTGCCGGGATTCGACGACGGAGCGTTCGCGGTGCAGGACCTGGCGGCCCAGTACGCGGCACCGCTCCTCGATGTGCGCGACGGGATGCGGATCCTCGACGCGTGCGCGGCGCCCGGCGGCAAGACGGGCCATCTCCTCGAATGCGCGGACGTCGACGTGCTGGCCCTCGACATCGATCCCCTGCGGCTTGCGCGCATCGATGAAAACCTCACTCGTCTCAAGTTCGCGAATCGACGGATCGAACTCGTGCGGGGCGACGCCGGAAAGCCCGGGAGCTGGTGGGACGGTCGGGCGTTCGATCGGATCCTCCTCGACGTTCCTTGCACGGCGTCGGGTGTGGTGCGACGGCACCCTGACGGCAAGTGGAGGCACCGTTCGAGTGACGTCGAACGCTTCGCGCGCGATCAGTCGCGACTTCTGGCCGCGGCATGGCCGCTCCTCGCGCAGGGCGGGCAACTGCTTTATGCGACGTGTTCGATATTCGCGGCCGAAAACGAGGATCGTATCGGCGAATTCGTTTCGACTTACCCGGATGCGTTGCGTGAAACCCTCAATCTCCCGGACGCGGCGCCGCAGGAGGGCGGACAGCTCTTGCCATCGGCTTCGGGCGCGAGCCACAATCAGGACGGGTTTTTCTACGCGCTGCTCCGCAAGCGCTGATGTGGGGATCGCGCCACACGGCACTTGTGCACGGCGTGTCGCCACGCCGTCCCGTCGGGATCAGGCCACTCGCGCGTCCCGCCGGCATGCCGCCAACCTTCCGCACCGAACGCGCGCCCGTCCCCGCACGCCGTCGTTTCCTGCACTGGCTGGTCGCGACGCTCGGGGTAGCGCTGCTCGCGGGCGTCGTCGCCGCGGCCGACATCCCTGTCACTTCGGCGTCGTTGCGGCTCGAAGAAGGCGACGTTCTTCTTTCCGCGGAGTTCGACTTCGCGCTGACGGCAGCACTCGAGCAAGCGCTCGACAAGGGTGTTCCGCTCTATTTCACGGTCGACTTCGATCTCTCGCGGACCCGCTTTCTGTGGTTTTCGGAAAAAGTCGCCGAATGGTCGATCACCTATCGCGTCTCGTACAGTTCGCTGACTCGCCAGTACCGCGTGTCGAGCGGCCCGCTCGGCCAGGCGTTCGAATCGCTTGACGGCGTCGAACGATTCATCGGGCGCGTCGCCTCGCGGCCCGTCGCGCGCGCGGAAGACCTGTCCAAGGGCGTCGCGTATGAAGCCGCGGTCCGCATGAAGCTCGACGTCAATCAACTGCCGAAGCCGTTCCAGGTCAATGCGCTCGCTTCGCGCGAATGGCAGTTGAGCTCCGACTGGTATCGCTTCGGGTTCACGCCATGACGAGCCTGCTCGCGTCGCGGACGTTGCGCTGGGTGACGCTCGGTTTCGCCTGCGTCTCGGCGATCGCGCTATTCCTGCTGGCGACGGCGACGGCCAACACCGATTTCTTCGCCGGTCACTACAACACGCTGCTCGTCATCAAC
Organism: Pseudomonadota bacterium; assembly: GCA_030854685.1. Taxonomy (GTDB): domain Bacteria; phylum Pseudomonadota; class Gammaproteobacteria; order Burkholderiales; family Casimicrobiaceae; genus VBCG01. Next base: position 8,865 of record JALYSS010000064.1, read on the forward strand.
GGCGCGCTCGTCGTGTTGCTGATGCTGGTCGTCGGGGGCCAGTTGCTGCAACTGCGTCGCAGCCTGAAATCGGGCGTGTTCGGGTCGCGGCTCGCGTTGCGGCTGGTGCTCCTTTTTTCACTGGTCGCAATCCTCCCCGGCACGCTCGTCTACGCGGTGTCGGTGCAATTCCTCGGCCGCAGCATCGAGAGCTGGTTCGATGTCCGCGTCGACCGCGCGCTCGACGGCGGGATCAACCTCGGCCGGAGCGCGCTCGACTATCTGCTGAAGGAAACGACCAATCGCGCGACGCTGATCTCGGGCGCGCTCGCCGATTCTCCGGGCGCCTCGGGTCCCGCGTTGAGTCGCGCGGCCGAGCAGGTCGGCGTATACGAAGCGGCGTTGTTCTCGCCCTCGGGCAGCGTGATCGCCGTCGCGGGCCTCGGCGGTGGCATGTCACCCGAGCCGCTGCCGGGCGATGCGCTGCGCCGGGCCCGGTTGCAGCAGACGTACGCGAAAGTCGAGCAGACGCAGGATTCGGGATTGATGTTGCGCGTCGTCGTGCCGGTCAACAGCGGCGACCGGATGGATCCGCTTCGCGTGCTGCAGGTCATCGAGCGCGTGCCGCGGACGCTCGCGCAGGACCTGGAGAAGGTTCAGGCGGGTGCGCGCGATTACCAGGAGATATCGTTCTCGCGCACCGCGTTGAAGCGTCTTTACCAGTTGACGCTGACGCTGACGCTGCTGCTCGCGCTGACGTCGGCGCTCGGACTCGCCCTCGTGCTCTCCGAGCGCTTCGCAGCCCCCCTCGGCTTGCTTGCCGAAGGCACGCGTGCAGTTGCGCAGGGCGACTTCACGCGGCGCCAGCCGGTCACGTCGCGCGACGAACTTGGCGTGCTGACCGAATCGTTCAACACGATGACCGCGCAGCTCGCCGATGCGAAGGTAAAGACCGAGGAATCGCAGCTCGCGACGGAGACGACTCGCGCGTATCTCGAAAGCGTTTTGTCGAACCTCTCGTCCGGCGTCCTCGCGTTCGACGATCGATACCGGCTGCGAACCACCAATCCGAGCGCGGCCGTCATCCTGCAACAGCCGTTCGCCGAGCTCTCCGGGATGGCGCTCGCCGAATGGGGCGGACGCCTGCCCGCGCTCGCGCCGTTCGGCGAGCTCGTCGCCGAAGGCTTTCGCTTGTCGCGGGACGGCCAGTGGCAACGGGAGGTGTCGTTGACGGTTGCGGGTCAAACGCGCACCCTGCTCCTGCGCGGCACGCGATTGCCGGGCGCACCCATCCCCGGATACGTGGTCGTGTTTGATGACGTATCCGAGCTCCTGCAGGCGCAACGCGACGCCGCGTGGTCGGAGGTGGCGCGGCGTCTCGCGCATGAAATCAAGAATCCGTTGACGCCGATCCAGCTTTCCGCCGAACGGCTCGCCGTCAAGCTCGCATCGCGGCTCGACGAGACGGACCAGGAAACCCTGCGGCGCGGCACGCAGACGATCGTCTCGCAGGTTTCCGCGATGAAACACATGGTCGACGACTTCGCGATCTACGCCCGGCAGCCGCGACCCGGCCAGATGCAGGCGGTCGACATCGCGGGCCTCTTGCTCGACGTGCTGGCTCTGTACGACAATCTGCGCCCGCAGGTCGCCGTTACGCTGCCCGATGCGCCGGTCATGATTCAGGGCGAGCCGACCCGCCTGCGCCAGGTATTCCACAATCTGCTTCAGAATGCCGTCGATGCGCAGTCGGGACCGGATGAGCCGAAAATCGACGTTACGCTGTCGGTGCGCGGCGGGGAGGCGATACTCGCGTTCGGCGACGGCGGCCCCGGTTTTCCCGAAAACGTACTCGAGCATCCGTTCGAGCCGTATGTGACCACGAAAGCGAAAGGCACCGGTTTGGGACTGGCAATCGTGAAGAAGATCGTCGATGAGCATGCAGGACGCGTGACGCTCGAGAACGCCGCGCCGCATGGCGCGCGCGTCACGCTGCATTTCCGGGTGCTCACATCCGCGGCGACAGCCGCAAGCGTGGGGGTACAACAATGATCGATGCGCGCGCAGCGCAGGCCCGTGAAATCCTGATCGTCGACGACGAAGTAGGCATTCGCGAGCTGCTGTCCGAGATTCTGCAGGACGAAGGTTATCGCGTGGCGCTCGCCGAGAACGCGAGCGAGGCGCGCGCGTACCGTCAACGGCAACAGCCCGCGTTGGTCCTCCTCGACATCTGGATGCCGGACACCGACGGCGTCACGCTGTTGCGCGAATGGGGATCGAGCTCGCTCCTGACCATGCCGGTCATCATGATGTCGGGCCACGGCACGATCGAGACGGCCGTCGAGGCGACGCGCATCGGCGCGTTCGATTTTCTGGAAAAGCCGATCGGATTGTCGAAGCTCCTCACGACGATCGCGCGCGCGTTCAAGACGGCGGCGGCGAAGGAGCCGCGGCGCATATCGCTCGGCGCGCTCGGAACGAGTACGCCGATTCGCGAAACCGAGAAGGCACTCGAGGCGCTGATCGCCGCACGGCGCCCCGTGCTGATCCTCGGCGAAGCGGGTACGGGGCACGATATCGCGGCGCGCGCGATGCAATTGGCCGGCGCCCCGTTCGTGGTGCTTGCGAACGGTTCCCGTCTTGCGAACAACCCGCTCGCGTTGATCGAGGAAGCGCGCGAGGGCGTGCTGTACTGCGTCGAGATTGGTCAGTATTCGCGTGCCGAGCAGAGGGGCCTTGCGTTTCTGCTGCCGAAGCTCGACAAGCACGGCATCGTGCTGGCCGCGACGAGTGCGGAGCCGCTTGCGAACCTCGCCGCCGAGGGGCGCTTCGACGCGGCGCTTTTGTCGCAGCTGTCATCGGGCGCCATCCTGTTGCCGCCGCTACGCACGCGCCGAGACGACATCCCCGCGCTGATCGAGCGCTTCTGGCGCGAAGCCGGCGTGGCCGAGCGCGCCACCCCGTTGCTCGCCGCGCTTTCGCCCGCGGCGCTCACGGCGCTATCGAACGCCTACTGGCCTGGCAACCTCGATCATTTGCAAAGTGTCGTCGCGAACATGCAGGTCGTCCGCGGAGAAATTACTGCAGACCACGTGAAGCGGCTGCTCGGGGAAGCGGCGTCGCCGAACCAGGTCATCGCGCCGGAAATCACGACGCGCTTCTTCGAGTTGCCGCTGCGCGAAGCGCGCGAGGCGTTCGAGCGCATCTACTTCGAGCAACTGCTGGGGCGCGAACAGAGCAATATGAGCAAGGTCGCCGAAAGGGCCGGGCTCGAGCGGACGCACCTCTACCGGAAGCTCAAGCAACTGAACATTCGCTTTTCGCGCCGCACCGACGACCGCGCCGTGGGGTAACCCAGCCGTGTCGCAGGTGACCCGACCTTGAGTCAGGCAGCCGCATCGGTTCGGCCGCCCGCGCGCATGCTGCCAATGATCGTCGGCGCGATGGGCGTCGTCTACGGCGACATCGGCACGAGTCCGCTGTACGCGCTTCGCACGGCGTTCACCGGCCAGTACGGACTCTCCGTTTCGCACGAGAACGTGCTGGGTATCCTGTCGGCGTTCGTCTGGGCGTTGCTGATCGTCGTGACCCTCAAATACATCACGCTGATCATGCGAGCGGACAACCGCGGTGAGGGCGGCATCCTGGCGCTGACCGCGCTCGTCTCGCGCGGCATCGAGGATCGTGCGAAGACGCGCTGGTGGCTGGTGGGTCTTGGCATCTTCGGCGCCGCGATGTTCTACGGCGACGGAATGATCACGCCAGCGGTTACGGTCCTCGGCGCCGTCGAGGGCCTGGGCGTCATCGCGCCGGCGATGCATCCGTTCATCGTTCCGGCCAGCATCGTGATTCTCGTCCTGCTCTTCGCCGTTCAGCGCGGGGGAACGGCGAAGCTCGGCGCGGTATTCGGGCCGGTGATGGTGCTTTGGTTCCTGACGCTCGGCGTCCTGGGCGCGCTGGAGATCATGCGCGGTCCGGCGGTGCTCGTGGCGCTCGATCCGATGTACGCCGTGCGTTTCGTCATCGATAACACCGCGGTCGCGTTTGTCGCGTTCGGCGCGGTCGTCCTGGCTGTTACCGGCGTGGAGGCGCTCTATGCCGACATGGGGCATTTCGGAAAGAGCCCGATCCGGCGCGCGTGGCTCTTTTTCGTGATGCCGGCGCTGCTGCTCAACTATTTCGGGCAGGGCGCGCTGATCCTGAGCAATCCGGCCGCGATCCAGAATCCGTTCTATCTGCTGGCACCCGAGTGGGGCCGCGTACCGCTGCTGCTGCTCGCGTCGGTGGCGGCGATCATCGCGTCACAGGCCGTGATATCGGGTGCCTTTTCACTGACGCGGGCGGCGATCCAGATGGGCTATTGCCCGCGCCTCACGATCCTGCATACGTCCGAGCGCGCAATCGGCCAGATCTACATTCCATTCATCAACTGGATGTTGCTCGCCGCGATCATCGGCCTCGTCATCGGGTTCCGCAATTCGGACAATCTCGCGGGCGCGTACGGCATCGCGGTGACGATGGCGATGCTGATCGATTCGATCCTGATCTTCGTCGTCATGCGACGCCTGTGGAACTGGCCGGTTTGGATAGCGATCCTGATCACGACGCCGTTGCTGTTGATCGACCTGACGTTCCTGGCGTCGAACTCGCTCAAGATTCCCGACGGTGGCTGGTTCCCGCTGCTGATCGGCGGTGTCGTCTTCACGCTGCTCACGACGTGGAAGCGCGGCCGGTCGCTGCTGCTGCGGCGCCTCGCGGAAGACGCGATGCCGCTCGATCTCTTCATCCAGAGCATCGAGGCGTCGCCGCCGACGCGCGTCCCCGGAACCGCGGTGTTCCTCACGTCAACGCGGAACCGCGTCCCGCACGCGCTGCTGCACAACCTGAAGCACAACAAGGTATTGCACGAGCGCGTCGTGTTCCTGACCGTCGTGACCGAGGACATCCCCTACGTGCCCGCCGAGGAGCGCTACGAGATCGAGGCGCTCGGCTGCAACTTCTTCCGCATGATCGCGAACTACGGCTTCAAGGACGACCCCGACGTGCCCGAGCTCCTCGAGGATTGCGGGCGGCGGGGGTTCGCGTTCGACATGATGGAGACGTCGTTCTTCGTGTCGCGCGAAACGTTGATCGCGACCGTCACACCCGGCATGGCGCTGTGGCGCGAAAAACTGTTCGTCTCGATGTCGAAGAACGCGACCAAAGCGTCGGAATTCTTCCAGGTGCCCACGAACCGCGTCGTCGAGCTCGGTACACAGGTCGAGCTCTGAGAAGTTCGTTCATCGAATTTCTGGAATTGGCGCGGGGTTGCGGCGCCCAAAAAAAACGCCGGCGCGAGGCCGGCGTTTCGTTACCCGATCGCAATGACTTTCAGTGGAGCGTCACCATCTGCGAGCGCATCGTCTTGAGTGCCTTGCTTTCGATCTGGCGAATCCGCTCGGCTGAAACGCCATACTCGTTCGCGAGTTCCTGCAGCGTGGCCGAATCCTCTTCGCGGAGCCAGCGCGCTTCGATAATGCGCCGGCTGCGGTCATCGAGCTTCGACATCGCCGAACGCAGACCCGAGCTGCGATTCGCCGCCGTCTCCAGCCGTTCCAGAATCTGCGCCGGCTCGTCTTCGGTATCCGAGAGATACGCGATCGGGGTCACCGATTCCTCGTCACCCGGCGTGGGATCGAGCGCGATATCGCCTCCCGATATGCGCGTCTCCATCTCGAGTACTTCCGCGGGCTTGACGCCGAGCGCAGCCGCAATCTTGCCCGCTTCCGAGGGCGTCAGCGCGGCCGACGAGCGCTTCATGCTGCGCAGGTTGAAAAACAGCTTCCGTTGCGCCTTCGTGGTCGCGATCTTGACGAGCCGCCAATTGCGCAGCACGTGCTCGTGGATCTCGGCCCGAATCCAATGAAGCGCGAACGACACCAGCCGAACTTTCCGTTCGGGATCGAATCGGCGCACCGCCTTCATCAGACCGATATTGCCTTCCTGGATCAAGTCCGCCTGAGGCAGGCCGTAACCCAGGTAATTACGCGAAACGGCGACGACGAGCCGCAGGTGCGACAGAACGAGTTGTCGCGCGGCATCCACATCCTCGTGCTCCCTCCATCGACGACCAAGCGAGGTTTCCTGCTCCGCCGTCAGCAGCGGAAACCGATTCACCGCCTGGATATAGTGGTCAAGGCTCCCAAGCGAGGCCGGGGTCGGAAACTCCAGCACACTACCGGACATTCAATTCTCCTCACGATGGCGGCCGGGCCGAAGCATTTCAGAGTGCCGCCGGACGCAGTTTAGCACTCGGTCAGTCAGAGCGCTAACCGCCGTAAAAGTTCCCGACTGATTTAGTCGGGTATGATCGAAACGGCCGCTGAATCGCCCCGGCCGTAACGTATGGACCGTTCTCGGAGGCGACAGTTCTGACACGGGAGCCGCGTGCCCCGGAAGCAACGTTAGTATGCGCTCGCTATCGAGGAACTGAAGCGTGCGTGCGTGCCCTACGGTAGACCGGCGTCGTCCTCATCGGGCGGCAGCAGCGCATCGACGAATTCGTCGGCATTGAATGGCCGCAGGTCGTCGATTCCCTCGCCAACCCCGATGAACATCAGGGGGATGGGATGCTGGCGGGCAATGGCGGCGACGATGCCGCCCTTCGCGCTGCCGTCCAGCTTGGTGAGGATCAGGCCGGTAAGGCCGATCGCCGCGTCGAACGCCTTGACCTGGGCGAGCGCGTTCTGGCCGGTGTTGGCGTCGAGGACGAGCCACGCTTCGTCGGGCGCGCCCTCCCGGGCCTTACCGAGTACCCGCTTGATCTTGCGCAGTTCGTCCATCAAGTGGGATTGAGTTGGCAGCCGGCCTGCCGTATCCGCGAGGACGACGTCGATACCACGACCCGCCGCCGCGGCGAGGGCGTCGAACATGACAGCGGCCGGATCCCCGCCCGCCTGCTGGATCACCGAAACGTTGTTCCGCTGGCCCCATACCGAAAGCTGCTCGCGCGCCGCTGCCCGAAAGGTGTCGCCGGCCGCGAGGAGAACAGACAGTTTCCGCTGCTGCAGCCACTTGGCCAGCTTGCCGATCGACGTCGTCTTGCCCGCGCCGTTGACGCCGGCGAGCATGATGACGAACGGGCGGCTCGCGCCGATTGTAACCGGCACTTCGAGCGTTCGCAGGAGATCGGCGAAGGTGGCGCGGAGCAGCGCGCGCGGATCGGCATCTGCGCCCGCGCGACGGTAGCGGACGCGCAATTCATCGAGCAGGTAATGAGTCGCGTCGATGCCGACGTCCGCCATCAGCAGCGCCGATTCGAGCGCTTCGAGCGCTTCATCGTCGAGCAGCCGACGTTTGAACACGCCGGACAGCGCGCCCGAGAGCTTGTCCCGCGACAGTCCGAGGCCCGCTCTTAGTCGCTCCCGCCACGAGCGTTTCTCGACCGCCGGCGACACTGGCAGTTGCGTGAATGCCGGGGTGAGCGCTTCTGGCACGAGCGCCGGCGCAACGACTTCAGGCGCTTGCGCGTTCTCGGGGGCGTCGGGAGGCGTTTCGGCCGGCAGCGCAGGTTTGCCTGTCGGCTTGCGTCGGAAAAGGTCGAACATCGGAGGAAGCCCGCCGCGGCCCGATCGAATGGACGGCGCGCGCGAAAACTGGAATTCTACCCGCCCGCCTCCCGGCTATCGGGGTCAGCGACACCCATTCCAGAATGGCAGCCTCCCATCGCGTCCGGATCATCGGCGGCGTTCATCGCGGTCGGCAGATCCGCGTCCCGGACGCTCCGGGAGCGCGGCCGACGCCGGACCGCGTTCGCGAGACACTGTTCAACTGGCTCGGTCAGGACCTGGCGGGCGCGACGACGCTCGACCTCTACACCGGTACCGGCGCGTTGACGCTCGAGGCGCAATCGCGCGGCGCGAAACTATCGGTCGCGATTGACCGCAATCCGGCATTGATTCGTACGCTGCAAGACGTCGCGCAGGCGATCGGCATCGCGGGCATCGAGACGCACGTCGATGAAGCGCTCCGTTTTCTCGCGCGCGATTCGCGCGCATTCGACGTGATCTTCCTCGACCCGCCGTTTGCGGACGATCCCTGGTCGGCGCTCTTCTCAGCGCTGCCGAACCTGCTGGCCGAGAAGGGCTGCGTCTATGCGGAAGTGGGTCGGAGGCTCGAAGCGCCGCCCGCCTGGCAACTGCTGCGGTACGGGCGAGCCGGACACGTGCATTATCATCTGTTCGCTTTGGCTTGATGCCGCCTCGAAATCATGAAAGTTGTTTACCCAGGCACGTTCGATCCGTTCACGCGCGGGCACGAGGACCTCGTCCGGCGCGCGGCGCGGCTTTTCGACGCCGTGGTCGTGGCGGTCGCCGACAGCACGTCCAAGCAGCCGTTCTTCTCGGCGAGCGAGCGCATAGCAATGGCGAGCGAGGTGCTGCGCCCGTTTCAGAACGTCGAGGTCATCGGCTTCTCGTCGCTGTTGATGGACGTCGTCCACGAGCAGCACGCGCAGGCGATCCTGCGGGGCCTGCGCGCCGTTTCCGACTTCGAGTACGAATTCCAGATGGCGGGAATGAACCGCAACCTCTATCCGGACGTCGAAACGTTGTTCCTGACGCCCGACGAGAAATACATGTTCATCTCGGCGACGATCGTTCGCGAAATCGCGCGCTTTGGCGGCGACGTGACCAAGTTCGTGCACCCGCATGTCACCGAGTGCCTGCGCCGCAAGGTCGGACGCTGAACGCCCACGCCGCTCGGTCCGGAAAACCATGGCGCTGATCATCACCGACGAATGCATAAACTGCGACGTCTGCGAGCCCGAATGCCCGAACCAGGCGATTTCGCAGGGCGCGGAAATCTACGAGATCGACCCTTCGAAGTGCACCGAGTGCGTCGGGCACTTCGACAAGCCGCAGTGCCGCGAGGTCTGTCCGGTCGACTGTATTCCGACCAACCCCGATTGCGTCGAAACGAGCGAGCAGTTGCAGCGGAAGTACGAAGCGCTGATGGCGCGCGAGAAAATGGGGTCAGAGTAATGGGGTCAGAGCTGTAAGTATTGTGTCGCAAAAGCTCGCGACGAAGGGGTGACAGGTTACGACACAATACTTACAGCTCTGACCCCATTACTCTCGGGCGGCATGACGGCCGAATATTACGGCTCTGACCCCATTTTCTCTGACCCCATTTTCCTGACACCGATATCTATCCGTTCGCCGCGAGCGGCATGACGTCGGGGGCTTCGATGAGCATGTCCATCGCGCTCACCTGCTGCCGCAGTCCCTGCCGTTGCGTTTCGAGCGCCTCTCGCGCCTGCTCGAGTTCCAGGATGCGGTTCTCGAGCTCGTCGCTCGCGCGGTGAATCCGCCGGATGCTGTCGAGGCGCCGGCGCAACTGGATGTGATGCTCGCGCACCTGCGTTTCGAGCGGTGACATCACGGCCTTCAACCACGCTTCGACGTCGCGGTTCGCCACCTGGTAGATGTGCCGCGCGCGCGACGCGACGGTCTCGAAGAACTGCTTCATCAGCGGGTACTTGGCCTTGCTGACCATGTTCCAAAGCGTATTGAAGTGCGTGTTGTACGCGCGTTCCATCCGCTCGATTTCCTTCAGGTACTTGAGCACCGAGAACTGCGGCGGCACGTAGATCTCGATGGCGTGCTCGTGCGCGAAGCGCGTGTACATCGCGCGCATGAGGTCGTGGATCTCCGCGGCCTGTCGCCCTGCCTGGTCGAAATCGGTGCGAAGCCGCGCGAAGAATTCGCCCATCGCGTCGCGGACGCCTTTCGTGAACGGGCTGCCCTCGATGCGCCTGCGCGTCCGGGCGGCGTTCTGGCGCAGTGCCGGCAGTCCGATCACGTCGAACAGGTCGTTCGTGTGCTGCGTGAAAACGGTACGCAACGCCGTGTAGCGCGCGAGGCCGCGCTCGAACAGTTCCTTTTCTTCCTTTACGCGCGCCATCATGTGCTCGACGACGTCCTGATTCTTGCCGCGCAGCGCGATCAGCTCGGCGAGCTGCTCGCCGATCCCCGACGCACGCGCGTCGAGGATCGTGCGGATCGAAGTGGTCAGGACGCGCAGTTCCGATTGTGTCGCCGCGCCGACGAGCTCGCGCTTGGCGGGAATGAGCTTGCGCGACAGCGAATGCTCGAGCACCGGCAAACGGCTTCGCGCGAGCAGCGCGTCGTCGCCGTTTACCTTCGCGAGCAGCGCCTTCTGTGCGGAAACGGCGAATACCTGCGCAGGAGAAATGCCGAGCATCGAAGCGCTCGCCTCGGCCTGGCGGTCGATCTCCGCGTTGATTTCCACTTCTTCCTTGAGATCGTCCCACAGGCCGTCGATCTTGTTCAGGATGACGAGGCGCGCCGACTTGGTCGCGAGATCTTCACCGGCCAGGTGATCGTTCCACACGTCGAGGTCCGTCTTCGTGACGCCGGCATCGGCAGCAAGCAGAAACAGGATCGCGTGCGCGTTCGGCAGCAGGTTCAGCGTGAGCTCGGGCTCGGTGCCGATGGCGTTCAGGCCCGGCGTGTCGAGGATGACGAGCCCTTGCTGCAGCAGCGGGTGCGGGAAGTTGATGATCGCGTGGCGCCAGGACGGAATGTCGACGCTGCCCTCGTCGCCCTTGTCGAGCGCCGACAGGATGTCCTCGTCGCGTTCGCTGAACAATCCGTACTTCCGCGCGAGCGCGATCGGCACGCGCTTGACCTGCGACACGCGCGCGAGCGCCTCGGCCATCCGGTCGGCGGCGCCGAGGTCGAGCGGGAACGTGACCCACTCGTCGGCGTAGTTCTTGAATTCGGTCACCGTCGCATCGTTGAGGCGCGTTTCGATCGGCAGCAGGCGAATCGACGGCGGACGCGACGGATCGTGCAGCAGCTCGGTCGGACACATCGTCGTGCGCCCGGCCGACGACGGCAGCAGGCGCTGGCCGAAGTCGGCGAAAAAAATCGCGTTGATCAACTCGGATTTGCCGCGCGAGAACTCGGCGACAAAGGCGATGACGAGCTTGTCCTGCTGCAGGCGCTCGAGGATCCGCTGCACTTTCACCTCGACCTGCGCGTCGGCGAGATCCTGTTGCTGCAGCCATTCGTGCAGCGACGAGATGCCGGCCGAAAGCCGGCGCCGCCAATCGGCGTACGCTTCGAAGCGGGCGGCAAGGTCGCGCGATGGATTCATGCCGCCCCTTTCCGGGGTGTGGGTGTGGTTCTTCAATCGTTGTATCGCCGCCAATCAGGACTCCGAAAGCACGACTCATGCCGTATGATCGCGGTGCGTGCCACCGGAAACGTGTCGACGAACGCGCGCCGGTCCAACGCTGGAGGACTCGCGCGACGTCCATCGGGTCCATGGCCCCGGGCGTCGGTCCGATGCGCTTCGAACGGGACGTGCGCCGTCGGCTCCTGCCGTGCAATGGCACCCGACGAATGGCCGCGATCAACGCGCCTCTGCGCGCAGTGTCAGGCGCGCTGGCAGTGCGGGCAATGGAACGACGAGCGCGCTCCGATGCGCGATTGCCGAATGGGCGTGCCGCAGACACGACACGGCTCGCCCGCGCGGCCATAAGCGAAATGCTCGAGCTGGAAATAGCCCGCCGAGCCGTCCGAGCCGACGAAGTCACGCAACGTGCTCCCGCCCTTCGCGATCGCCGCGTGCAGCACCTCGCGGATGGCTGCAACAAGCTGGCCGAGGCGTGCCTTCGATAATCGATGGGCGCGTGTCGTCGGCCGAATGCCCGCGTGAAACAGCGCCTCGTTCGCGTAGATGTTCCCGACGCCGGTGACGACGCGATTGTCCATCAGCGCAAGCTTGATCGCCGCGCGCCGAGTGCGCGTCGTCCGCCAGAGATAATCGGCGTCGAACGCCGGATCGAACGGCTCGGGGCCGAGCGCGTCCAGCAACGGATGACCGTTCTTCGACGACGCGATCCACAGCACGGCGCCGAAGCGCCGAGGATCGCGGTAGCGCAGCCGCGTGCCGTCGTCGAGCACGATGTCGACGTGGTCGTGCGCTTTGCGCGGTGGCGCCGGGTCGCGGAAGACGCGCAGTGTTCCCGTCATCCCGAGGTGCACGAGCAACGCCGCTGCCCCGACATGGAAGAGCAGGTATTTGCCGCGGCGATCGACGCGTTCGATCGTGCGTCCGCGCATGCAGGCGTCGAGATCCGCGGGAACCGGCCACCGCAGTCGTGGGTCGTATATGTCGATCCGGACCACGCGCCGACCGATCACGTGCGGCGCGATTCCGCGCCGGGTCGTTTCGACTTCCGGGAGTTCAGGCATCGGGGGAATCCAGGACGACTTGTTCGCGCCCGATGGTTGGCGGCGCGGGCGTCGTGGGAGGGCGTTTGTGAGCGCCGCGACTATAGCTTAATCTGGTGTCCCGCTTAACCATGAAGCACCGGCGACCACGCGTCGCCTCACCGGGAATCGACTGATGATTTCGAGTTTTTCCGTACGAGCCGCTTTCGCCGCCGTTTGCATCACCTTGGCGGGGGCGGTTCATGCGCAGGCTGCCGAAACGGCGAGCCCGCCAGCAGCGTCTGTCGCCCCGGCGCAGCCGACCCGCGACCCCGAACTCACCGCCAACCTGTTCTACCGGCTGCTGCTCGGCGACGTCGCGTTGCAACGCGGCGACCTCGACGTGTCGGCACGCGCTTACCTTGCCGCGGCCCGCTCGGCGAACGACGCGCGGCTCGCGGAGCGTGCAACGGAAGTCGCAATCGCGAGTCGCGAGCGCGCACTCGTACACGACGCCGCCGATTTGTGGACCCGCCTCGATCCGGCGGCCGAGCGGCCGAAACGCGTGCTCGCAGCACTCGAGGCGAACAACAACACCGGACCGATCCCCGGTACCGAGGCGAACGACGAATTGCGATCGCGGGTCGAGCGTGTCCTGGCCGATGCCGCATTGTCGGGTCCCGGCGTGGGCGACGTGTTCATGCAACTCAACCGGCTCTTTTCCCAGCAGTCGGACAAGCGCGCCGTGCTGTCGCTCGTCCGCGACGTCGCGAAACCGTACCCGAAGACGCCGGAGGCGCACTACGCGATCGCGGTCGCGGCGTTCAGTGTCGGCGGAGACGACGCCCCCGGTGTCAGGGAGGCGCGCGACGAGATCGATCGCGCGCTCGAACTGCGGCCGACGTGGGAGCGTGCCGCCATCCTGAAAGCCGAGATCGTGGGCCGCGAATCGCCGGAGGCCGCGATGAAATGGCTGGAGTCGTTCATCGAGGCGCATCCGGATGCGAAAAGCGCCGCGGGGGTGCTTGCCCAGCAATACGTCGACCGCAAGCGCTTTGCCAGCGCGCGCGCGCTCATGCAGCGGCTGTGGGATCGCGAGCCCGCATCGCGCGATCTCGAATTTGCCGTCGCGACGATCGCGCTGCAAATGAAGGACTATCCCGAAGCCAAGCGGCTGTTGCAGGAACTCAAGGCCGCGGGCTACGGTGAGCCAGGTGTCATCGATCTCTACCTCGCGCAAGCCGACGAGGAAACGCGGCAATGGGCGAAGGCTATCGAGCATTACCAGGCGGTAACCGAGGGTGATCGCGCGTGGCTCGCGAAGCTGCGGATCGGTGCGCTGTACGGCAAGCAGGGGAATCTCGCGGAAGGACAGCGGTGGCTCGCCGGGCTCGTTGCGGTGACGAAGGAACAGAAGGTCCAGGTGAAGCAGGCCGAGGCGCAGCTCCTGCGTGACTCGGGCAACGACGTCGGCGCGTATCGCGTGCTCGAGCAAGGGCTCGCCGACAATCCCGACACGCCCGACCTCATCTATGACCTCGCGATGGTCGCCGAGAAGCTCGACAAGGTCGACGAAGCGGAGTCGAAACTGAAGCGCCTGGTCGACCTTCGACCCGACGACGCTCAGGCGCTGAACGCGCTCGGATATACGCTCGTCGACCGGACGCCGCGCATCGACGAAGGGCTCGGGTTCATCGAGCGCGCGCACAAGCTTTCGCCGCAGGACCCGTTCATTCTCGACAGTCTCGGGTGGGCGTTCTATCGAATGGGGCGTCTTGATGAAGCGGAACGCTATCTGCAACGGGCGCTCGACGGCCGGCCCGACGCGGAGATCGCCGCGCACCTTGGGGAAGTCATGTGGCGCAAGGGTGAGCGGGACAAGGCGAGGGCGCTCTGGAAAGCGCAACTCGACTCGAATCCGGATAACGCCGTGCTGAAGGAGACCGTGAAGCGATTGGTGCCTTGATCGTCGCCCAGTGTCAGAGATGCAATACTTCGTCGAGCTACGCCTCACCCAGTTGTTGTGCGTATTGCATCTCTGATATCGGCCGGCATTAAGAAGACCGCGCTCGCCGCGCTCGCCGCCCTCGTCACGGCGTGCGCGTCGCTGCCGCCTCCAGTCGCGGTCGAAGCGCCGATCACCGCGTTGGACGCGCCGTTTTCGATCGGCGGCCGCATCTCGGCGCGACGCGGCGACGCGGGCGTCGCTGGTGCCTTCTCCTGGTCGCACGGCGCGCGGTACGACGCGATCGAGATCTCGACGCCGCTCGGACAAACGCTGGCGAAGCTCGAGGGCGGCCCTCACGATGTGACGGTACGTCTTTCCGATGGCCGCGTCGAAAGAGCGGAAACGTGGGGTGCGCTGACCGAGAAGGCGTTCGGCGTCACGATTCCCGTCGACGGCCTTGCGTCGTGGATTCGCGGCCTGCCGCGCCCGAACGCGCGGTACGGCGTCGAACGCGACACCGCCAGCCGCGTCGCGTTGCTGCGTCAGGATGGCTGGGAAGTCGTCTACGCTTATGCCGACGATGCCGCGCGGAAGCCGTTTCGCGTCACGCTTCGATACCCCGGCGCAGACCCGGTCGAAGTGCGCGTCGTGGTCGATCGGCGGGAATGACGCCGCGCGCTCTCGCGGTCGCGGCACCCGCCAAACTCAATCTGTTCCTGCACGTCACAGGCCGCCGTGCCGACGGCTACCACACACTGGAATCGCTATTCGCCCTGATCGATCTCGCGGACACGATCGAGTTGGTCGACCGGGAGGATGGGACGATCTCGCGCGACATCGCGGTGCCGGGCGTGAGCGAACGCGACGATCTGACGCTTCGTGCCGCGCATGCGCTGCGCGCGGCTGTCGCCGAGAATCGCGGCGCCTCGATTCGCGTCACGAAGCGGATTCCGTCAGGCGCGGGCCTCGGCGGCGGAAGCTCGGACGCGGCGAGCGTTCTCCTGGGACTGAACAGACTCTGGTCGCTCGGCCTTTCGCGGGTGACATTGATGCGCATCGGCGTTCGTCTCGGCGCCGACGTTCCGTTTTTTCTCGGCGGTGGTGCAGCACTCGCGCGCGGCATCGGCGACGTGTTGACGCCGCTGTCGATTCCTGCGTTCTGGGTCGCCCTCGCGATGCCGCGCGTGCACGTGTCGACCGCCGCCATGTTCGCGACTGCCGAATTGACACGATCGGTGCCGTCAGCGAAAATGAACGTCTTTTCCGAAGGTTACGGACGCAATGACCTCGAAGGCGCCGCGGGGGCGCAGTTTCCGCAGGTGCGCGAGGCCGTGCTGGCGTTGCGGCGGGCATCGCCACTGGCGCGCATGACCGGCTCCGGAGCGTGCGTGTTCGCGCCGTTTGTAACCGAGCCCGACGCGCGAAAAGCGCTGGACCTGCTGCCCGCCGACACACCACGATGTGTCGTTCGGACGGTGGCGAGGCACCCTCTGGCATCATTCGCGTCATGATCCGATCGGTCCGCGTCACGACGGATCGACGCGCAGGTTTCTGCTGGGGAGTCGCCAAGTTGGTTAAGGCACCGGATTTTGATTCCGGCATTCGAAGGTTCGAATCCTTCCTCCCCAGCCAATCCGTTTATTGAGCATCGGGCACACCGTCGCCATGGCAGCTCGGCGTTGACCGATCCCACGTGACGCGCACGCATGCTTGCGTCCCCCGCTGAACAAACCCGTCCCTGACACGTCGACCGATGGCCTTCGAGCGCATGCGGATTTTCACCGGCAACGCCAACCCGAAACTTGCGGCAGCGGTGTGCAAGCACCTGAACATCAGCCTGGGTCGCGCCCTCGTCGGCCGTTTTTCCGACGGCGAAGTAATGATCGAATTGCTCGAGAACGTACGCGGGCGCGACGCGTTCATCCTGCAGTCGACCTGCGCGCCGACCAACGACAATCTGATGGAAGTAATGGTCATGGTGGATGCGCTGAAGCGCGCATCGGCGGCGCGCGTCACAGCGGCGATTCCGTATTTCGGCTATGCGCGGCAGGATCGGCGCCCGCGCTCCGCACGCATGGCGATCTCCGCGAAGGTGGTCGCCGACATGCTCGTGACCGTCGGTGTCGACCACGTGATGGTGATGGACCTGCACGCCGACCAGATCCAGGGTTTTTTCAACATTCCCGTCGACAACATCTACGCGACGCCCGTGTTGCTGGGCGACCTGTGGAAGCGCAACTACGACAACCTGCTCGTCGTGTCGCCCGACGTGGGCGGCGTCGTGCGCGCGCGGGCGATCGCGAAGCGGCTCGATTCCGATCTCGCGATCATCGACAAACGGCGTCCGAAGGCGAACGTGACCGAAGTGATGAACATCATCGGCGATGTCGAGGGCCGCACGTGCGTGATCATGGATGACATCGTCGACACGGCGAACACGCTGTGCCAGGCGGCGACGGCGCTCAAGGAGCACGGCGCAGAGAAGGTCTTTGCGTATTGCACGCATCCGGTGCTCTCGGGGGGCGCGGTGCGGCGGATCGCGGCGTCGGACATGGACGAAATCGTCGTGACCGACACGATACCGTTGTCGGCGGAAGCGCAGGCATGCCCCAAGATTCGGCAACTGTCGTGCGCGCAGCTGCTCGCCGAGACGATGACGCGTATTTCCAACGAGGAATCGGTTTCCTCGCTATTCACGGAGTGACACGATGCCCGAAACGATAGCCCCCGACCTCGCAGGCAGATCGGTGCTCGTCACGGGCGCGTCGACCGGCATCGGCGCCGCCGCCGCGCGTGCCTTCGCGCATGCCGGATGTCGCGTCGCGATCCATTACAACGCGAGCCTGAACCGCGCCGAGGAAGTCGCCGCCGATGTGCGTTTTGCCGGCGCCGAGGCGTTTCTTGTCGGTGGCGACCTGCGGACTTCCGTCAAGGCGCGCGAGGTCGTCGAGGCGGCGGTTGCGCACTATGGCGGCATCGACATCCTGATCAACAATGCCGGCGGTCTCGTGCAGCGCGTGCCGATCGCCGAGATCAACGATGGATTCTTCAACGCCGTCATCGACCTCAACGTTCGTTCGCTGGTCGCCTGCTGCGCTGCCGTCGTGCCGCACATGCGCAAGGCCGGCCGCGGCAACATCATCAACGTGACGTCGATCGCGGCGCGCTCGGGCGGCGGAGGAGGAGCGGTGATGTACGCATCGGCGAAAGGCTTCGTCTCCACGTTCACGCGCGGACTCGCGAAGGAAGTCGTCACGGACAATATTCGCGTGAACGCCGTGTCCCCGGGAGTGATCGAGACGCCGTTTCACGAGCGCTACTCGACGCCGGCCATGCTCGAATCGTTCAAGGCAGCGATCCCGATGAACCGCCTTGGTACCGCGGAAGAATGCGCGGGCACGTTTCTGTATCTCGCGTCCGACGCGCTCTCGGGGTTTGTCACCGGCCAGATACTCGAAGTGAACGGCGGCCAGGTGATGCCCTGATCAGAGATCGAAAGGCGGAATATCGAGGATACGAAGCGCTATTGCCCGCACGTCCGCGACGACCCGCACGTCGCCATCGCATGGGGCAGTCTGCCAAGGGATCGACCGCTTGCAAAATCCGAAGGAAGTGAACGAAGCCGACGCCCTGCACGCGCGGCATGGTCGGACCGAGGCGCGACGCCTTCGCGGCTGACGCTACGATTTTGTTACAATTCAAGGCTTTCCGCGCCACGTTTATGTCGCGCGAGCATTGACCATCGCGGACGACCGGTACCGATCCCGGAAGGCCGCAGACACGAAAGAAGGAGTCGCCAACATGGCCAC
>JALYSS010000091.1 GCA_030854685.1 Pseudomonadota bacterium
TCGGGCGAATACGGGATAGCGCGCGACGACGAGATCGTGCAGGCGACGCTCGTGTGCGAAAACGGACAGCCGGTTTCACGCAGTTGAAGAATAACGCACAAGGAAGTGATGCATCACAGGCACGTAACGCCACCGCCCGCGCGCGAGTTGAACTGATGCCGACATTGCAGGACCACACCGCCGCGGCGCGCAGGCACGTTGAACGTCGGCGCGCGACGCCCATCGTCGAAGCCGCACGCTTTCCATCGCGGCGACGGTCCAACGCGATTGCGCGCCGAACCACTGACCGCGACACCACGCGGGGCTAATGAAACCGGAGCAGTCAATGGCTACTGCAGTCGACCCCATCGTTTTCTATCTGATCATTTTCGTGCTGGCGATATTCATCGGCTATCACGTCGTCTGGAGCGTGACGCCCGCGCTGCATACGCCGCTGATGTCCGTCACGAACGCGATCTCCGGGATCATCCTGGTCGGCGCGATGCTCGCCGCGGGACCGGTCGCATTCGACTGGGGCGGATGGGTCGGCGTCGTAGCCGTCGCCCTCGCTTCCGTGAATGTCTTCGGCGGCTTCCTGGTCACGCAGCGGATGCTGACCATGTTCAAGCGCAAGGAGCCGGCGGCGAAGACCGCGGCGAAGCCTTGAGATACCGAGCGACGGCGATCGCCTTGGGCAGTGACGCAGCAATGAAGCGTTCGACCGGAGTACTGCGATGAGCGCCAATCAGGTTGCGTTGTGGTACCTGCTTGCGTCGGTCTGCTTCATCTTCGCGCTGAAGGGCCTGTCGCATCCGTCCACGGCGCGCCGCGGCAACCTGCTCGGCATCGTCGGGATGGCGATCGCCATCGTCGTCACGCTGGCGCTGCTCTACTCGAACGCGAGGAACGTCGGCATGATCTTTGCCGGCATTGCCGTCGGCGGCGTGATCGGCGCGGTGATCGCGCGGCGCGTTCAGATGACGCAGATGCCGGAACTCGTCGCGGCGTTCCATTCGCTCGTCGGTCTCGCGGCGGTGCTGATCGCGATCTCGGCCATTCATGATCCCGCGGCGTTCGGATTGCACGTGCCGATTCCGACCGGGAACAAGCTCGAACTCTTCATCGGCACATTCATCGGCGCGATTACCTTCTCGGGCTCGGTGATCGCGTTCGGGAAGCTGTCGGGGCGCATCCGCAGCGCGCCGGTCGTGTTCGCCGGCCAGCACCGGCTGAATCTCGCGCTCGCAATCGCGATGATCGGCTTCGGCATCGGGTTCTTCCTGTCCGCCGATGACTCGAAGTGGCTCCCGTATATCGTCATGACGGCGATCGCGTTCCTGCTCGGCGTGCTGATCATCATTCCGATCGGCGGCGCCGACATGCCGGTCGTGATCTCGATGCTGAACAGTTACTCCGGCTGGGCGGCCGCGGGCATCGGCTTTTCGCTCAACAACCCGATGCTCATCATCGCCGGCTCGCTTGTCGGCTCCTCTGGCGCGATCCTGTCGTACATCATGTGCAAGGCGATGAACCGGTCGTTCTTCAACGTGATCCTCGGCGGCTTCGGTACCGCGGGGGGCGCCGTCGTCGCGGGAACGGAGCAGAAGACGGTCAAGTCCGGCAGCGCCGACGATGCCGCGTTCATCATGGAGAACGCCGAGACGGTCATCATCGTTCCGGGCTACGGCCTTGCCGTCGCCCGCGCGCAGCATGCGGTAAAGGAATTGGCATCGAAGCTCCGCGACAAGGGCGTCACGGTCAAATACGCGATCCATCCGGTCGCCGGCCGCATGCCGGGGCACATGAATGTCCTGCTCGCCGAGGCCGAAGTGCCTTACGACCAGGTGTTCGAGATGGACGACATCAACAGCGAATTCGGCACCGCGGACGTCGCGCTGATCCTCGGTGCGAACGACGTCGTCAATCCGCTCGCCGAAGAGAAGGGCAGTCCGATCTACGGCATGCCGATCCTCGAGGCGTACAAGGCGAAGACGGTCATCGTCAACAAGCGCACGATGGCATCCGGTTACGCCGGTCTCGACAATCCGTTGTTCTACATGGACAAGACGATGATGGTGTTCGGCGACGCGAAGAAGGTCGTCGAGGACATGGTCAAGGCGATCCAGTAGCGCGACGAGGCGGCTCTCCGGCCGTCCACTTCACGCGACATCATCCCGTGCCCGGTCCGCTCTCCCACCTGACGATCCTCGATCTTTCACGCGTGCTCGCGGGTCCGTGGTGCACGCAGTTGCTCGCCGATCTCGGCGCCACGGTGCTGAAGATCGAGCGGCCTGGATCGGGCGACGACACGCGCGCCTGGGGCCCGCCGTTCCTGAAGGATCGGGGCGGCAACGATACGCGGGAAACGGCGTACTACCTCGCCTGCAATCGCGGCAAGCAATCGCTCGCGATCGACTTCACGATGCCCGAAGGCCGCGATCTCGTGCGGGCCCTCGCGGCGCAATCCGACGCGCTGATCGAGAACTTCAAGGTCGGCGGGCTCGCGAAATACGGCCTCGATTACGCGAGCGTCGCCGCACTCAATCCGCGGCTCGTGTACGCGTCGATTACCGGTTTCGGGCAGGATGGCCCGTATGCGGGGCGCGCGGGTTACGACTTCATCATCCAGGGCATGTGTGGCTTCATGAGCGTGACCGGTGAACGCGACGATCTCCCCGGCGGCGGGCCGCAGAAAGCCGGCATTGCCATCACCGATTTGATGACCGGCATGTACACGTCAGTCGCGCTCCTGGCCGCGCTCGCCCATCGCGACCGCACCGGACAGGGACAATGGATCGACGCGTGCCTGTTCGATTCCTCCGTCGCGATGATGGCGGTGATCGATATGAATTACCTCGTGAGCAATGTGCCGCCGGTGCGCGCCGGCAACGCGCATCAGAACATCGTGCCGTATCAGGTGTTTGTCTGCGCCGATGGACACGTCATCGTCGCCGTCGGCAACGACGGTCAGTTCCGCAAGTTCTGCGAGGTCGCGGGCCACGCGGAATGGGCGGCCGACGAACGCTTCGCGACGAATGCCGCGCGTGTTCGCAGCCGCGAGACACTGGTCCCGATGATCGACACGCTGATGCGGACGCGCGCGCAATGCGAATGGCTGTGCGCGCTGGAACGCGCCGGAGTCCCCTGCGGCCCGATCAATCGCCTCGATCAGGCGTTCGCCGACCCGCAGCTCGAGGCACGCGCGATGAAGCTCGACCTTCCGCATCCGCTGGCCGGCACCGTGCCGCAGGTACGCGCGCCGCTGCGACTGTCGGGGACACCGCTTGCGTACGCGCTCCCGCCGCCGCTGCTTGGCCAGCATACGGCGAGCGTGCTTCGCGAGCGGCTCGGGCTCGACGACACAGCGCTTGAAGGTCTTGTCGCGCGCGGCGTGATCGGCGTCGATGCCGAAGCCGCGTGTCCTTCGGCTCACGAGCGCACCCGCGCGGCAACGCAGTGAGCGCCGCAGCGCATCCAGGCGGCATCATGCGCAAGCCTGCGTTCTGGGTCGCGTATGCCATCGCGGCGCTCGTCGCGCTCGTCATCGCCGCGCGCCTCTTTCCGCTCGCGATCCCGATCGTCAACCTCGACGTCAAGCTATCGCGCACCGAGGCGATTGCGTCGGCGCGCGCGCGCGCGACGAAGCTGCACCTCGCGCCCGACGGCGCGCGCGTTGCGGCGCGATTTGCGCACGACGGAACGACGCAGAACTACGTCGAGCTCGAAGGCGGTGGCAAGTCGGCGTTCGCAGATCTTACACGCGGTGATCGCTACTCGCCGTACTGGTGGGAAGTGCGACTCTTCACGCTCGGTGCGATCGAGGAAACGGTCATACGGCTCAAGCCGGACGGCACGCCGACCGGCTTCGCGCACCGCCTTCCTGAAACGTATGTCCGCGATGCGGCAACGAAGGCGCTCGATGCGGCGAGCGCGCGCACGATCGCGGAAACGCGCGCCAGCGAGGACTGGGGCATCGATCTCGCGCCCTATCGGTTGCTCGAGCAATCGCAGCAAACGCAGGTTTCGGGGCGCGTCGATCACAGCTTCACCTACGAGCGTCCGGAACCCATTGGCGATGCGCGCATCCGGCTGCTGCTCACGGTCGCCGGCGACGAATTGATCGGCGTCACGCCGTTCGTGCACATTCCCGAATCATTCGGACGTCGCTTCGAGGAGCTGCGAAGCGCCAACAACCTGATCGCGAATCTCGCGACCGTTTCGGCGGCCCTTCTTTACGGCATCGGCGGCTGCATCCTCGCGGTGCTGTGGCTAGCGCGCAAGCACTGGCTCGTTTGGCGTCCGCCGATCGTTGCCGGGCTGGTCGTCGGCAGTTTGCTCGCGTGCGCATCGCTCGCGTCCGCCGGTACGTCGTGGTTCGGCGCGGACACGACGGAGACGGTCACGACATTCTGGGCGAAGCAGGGGAGCATCGCGCTGTTGATTGCGATCGCAGGCGGCCTCGCCTACGCGCTCGTGTTCATGGCCGCGGAAAGCCTCACGCGACGCGCGTTTGCGCATCAACCACAGCTTTGGCGACTGTGGTCGCGCGACGCCGCCGCATCCCCGCAGGTCGCCGGCCGCACGCTGGGAGGGTATCTGTTCGTGCCGCTCGAGCTTGCACTCGTCGCGGCGTTCTATTACGCGACGAACCGCTGGCTCGGCTGGTGGCAACCGTCGGAAGTGCTGACCGATCCGAACATTCTCGGCTCCGCCGTGCCCGCACTCACGCCGATTGCCGTGTCGCTGCAGGCCGGGTTCATGGAAGAGAGCGTCTTCCGCGCGATTCCGCTATCGCTCGGCGCGCTGATCGGTGCGCGGTATGGCCACCGCGCGCTCGGGATCGTGCTGGCGGTGCTGCTGCAGGCGTTGATCTTCGGCGGCGCGCACGCGAACTATCCGGGGTTCCCGGCGTATTCGCGGCCGGTGGAATTGTTCCTGCCCGCGATCGTCTGGGCGCTCATTTTCCTCCGCTTCGGCCTGCTGCCGACGATCCTGCTGCACGCGACGTTCGATCTGACGCTCTTCTCGATTCCCGTTTTCCTCGTCGACGCACCGGGCGCGCGCCTGCAGCAAGGACTGGTGATAGCGGCGGCACTGGTGCCCCTGGCGGTGATCGCCGTACGCCGCTGGCAGGCGGGCGCATGGCGCGAACTGCCCGACGCGCTTCGCAATGCCGCATGGCGACCCGGAGCGGAAACACCGGAAGCGCATTCGGCTCCGGCGACGGCACTGACGATCGGACGCGCGTCTACTGCGTTCCAGCGCACGTTGCCGCTCCTCGGGATCGCGGGCGTGCTCGCGTGGGTTGCTTTCGCGCCATTTCACGCCGACGTTCCGCCGCTTCGCATCGACCGCGCCGAGGCAATCGCGGCGGCGGACGCCGCATTGTCCGCGCAAGGCGTGACGCTGGGGTCCGAATGGCAGCGCTTCGCAACCGTGAAGCTCGCGAGCGAAGATCCGCAGCAATGGGCATGGCACAAGTTCGTCTGGCGCGAAGCCGGTCCGGACGCGTATCGGCGACTTGTCGGCACGATTCTCGCGCCCCCGGTTTGGGAAGTTCGCTATGCGATGTTCGGTGGCGACGTCGTCGAGCGGGTGGAGGAATGGCGTGTCGCGATCAACAACGATCGCACGGTGCGCGCGATGAGCCATTCGTTGCCGGAAGCGCGACCGGGGGCGCATCTGACGCGCGACGCGGCGCAGGCACTCGCGCAACGGGCGTTGAAGGCGCGCTTCGACGTCGATGCCGCGCCACTCAAGCTCGTCGCGGCCGATCAGCAGCAGCGACCCGCACGCACCGACTGGTCGTTCATCTTCGGCGATCCGCGCATCGTGGTGGGTGCCGGCGGCGAAGCGCGCTACGCCGTCGCCGTGTCGGGCAACCAGGTAGCGGGCGCCGGCCGCTTCGTGCATGTGCCGGAAACCTGGACGCGCGGCGAGCGCGAGCTCGACAATAAACTGCAGGTCGTGGCACTCGCCGGCGTCGTCGTCTTTTTCGCGGCGGCGCTGGCCGCGCTCGTCGTCGGCCTCCTTGGCTGGATCAAGCATCGCGTCGACACCCGCGCGCTTGCAATCGTGTCAGCGGCGACCTTCATCATCGCGTTGCTGTCCGCCGCCAATGCGTGGCCAGGCATTGCGATCCAGCTCTCGACGACCGAGCCCCTCGCATCGCAATTGACGATGAAAATCCTCGGCGGTATCGCGTCCGCACTCGTCGGCGCGCTGCTGGCAGGACTTTGCGCGGGTGTCGGGGCATTCGGCGCAAGGGTATCGCCGCCGCTTTTGCGCATCGGACGCTGGCCTGCCGTCGTTGCCGCCGTTGCTGCCGGAGCATTCGTCGTCGGATTGCAGGCGGCATTGAGCGCGCTCGCCACGCCCGATGCGCCAACATGGCCCGGCGCGCCGTGGATTTCGCAGGCATGGCCGCTCGCCGGTGCCGCCCTGTCGGGTCTTGGATTCATCGGTCTCGCGAGCGCCGAGCTGTTCGTCGTCTACGTCGTGTCGCGGCTGACGCGCGGATTCACGCAGCGCCTGTGGCTCGCCGTGGCCATCGTATTGGCACTCGAGTGCGCTGCGGCGCTCGCGCAGGGTCGGGCGAATGTTCCCGGCGCGATCGTCTCCGGTGTCATCGCCGGCGTTGTCGCATCGGGCGTACTGTTGTTGCTGCTGCGCTACGATCCTCGGCTCGTTCCGGTGTTCGCGGCGACCATTGTGGTGATGGGCGGCGCGATCAAGGCGGCGCAGGCGGCGGCGTTGCTGCCGTTTGCGATCGATGCGGTCGCAACCATCGCGGTGGCTGCGTGGTTCACGCGTTTTCTTCGTCGCGAGCCGACGACTGCCGTCGCATCGTAGCGGCGTGACCACCGTCGAACGCCTGCTTTCCCGCGCGCGCGATGCGATGGCGGTGGATGCGAACCGCTTGCGCGCACGAATCGAGCGGGCGCGAAGCCGCCACGCCGCGACCGATGTGTGGCAGAAGATTGCCAGCGACGTCGACCGCTCCGCGGCCCTGCGCGCCGCGCGCGCGGCCGGCAAGCCGCGCTTCACCTATCCGGCCGACCTCCCCGTCGCACAGCGCGCCGGCGACATCGCGGCGGCGATTCGAGATCATCCCGTCATCATCGTGTCCGGCGAGACGGGCTCCGGGAAAACGACGCAGC
>JALYSS010000097.1 GCA_030854685.1 Pseudomonadota bacterium
AATCGGGGTCAGAGATGTATTTCCCGGATCGACGTTGCCCCGTGAACGAATCGCGTTGGGAAATACATCTCTGACCCCGATTTCGGACCCCGATTTCGCCGACCCCGATATCCGCTCAATGGCGCGCAGGCGGCTCGCCCAGCAATGCCGGCAGGAAAAGCAGCGCCGAAACGAGCGTCCAGGCCAGCGACAACGCGAGCAGCTCGCCCATGCTCGACGTTCCCGGATGGTGCGAAAACCAGAGGCTGCCAAATGCCGTACCGGTTGTGAGTCCGCTCATGATTACCGCCCGGGCCAGGCTCGATTGCAACGGCTGTCCCCGCCCCGCGCGCCACGACATGACGAAGTAGATGTTGAATGCAACGCCGATACCGAACAGCAGCGGCAGCGCAATGATGTTCTCGAAGTTGAGTGGCAAGCCGATGATCACGCACGTGGCCAGCGTGCCGAGCGCGGAAAGCGTGAGCGGCAGCAGCGTGAGCGCAACGTCGCTCGCGCGGCGCAGCGCGAGTGCGAGCAGCAACGTGATCGACGCGAGCGCCCACAGCCCGGCCTGCACGAATGCGCCGATGATCGTGCGGCTCGATGCCTCGATCGAGACCGGGGCGCCGGTCGCGTCGGGTGCGAGCCCCTCGACCGCGATGACGAAGCGCCGCAGCGCGGCGTTGTCGGTGACGTCGCCCTTGGGAAACACTTCGATCCGCGCGCGTCCGTCGGCGGTGACCCAATCGCGTACGAGCGAGGGAGGCAGCGACGCGAGCGTGACCGGTGCCGCCTGCAGCGCTGCGCGCAGTTGACCGAGCGTCGTGACCAAACCGGGAATCAGCACCGACCGCGCGTGCTCTCGCTGCGCCGTCGTCGCGCTCACGAGCGAACGTAACGCCCGCGCCAGCCGCTCCGCCGCGATGGCAAACGGAACGCCCGGATGCATCGCGCGGGCCTCGTCGAGTCGAGCCGCCGTGCTCGCCATCGCACGCGCCGTCTCCGCGTCGGTGGGCGACGGCTTCGTCGATTCCGGATCGAGCGTCGGCTCGAGCAGCAGCGCGGCATCGTCGATGAGCGCGAGCTTTGGCGCCTGATCGTCCGGGACGAAGCTCGCGATCGTGATGGCATGGTCGACTTCGGGTAGCCGGGAAATTCGCTGCGACAATGCCGTCGCGGCGGACACCGAGGGCGCCAGCACGTCGATCGTGTCGGGAGAGGTCGCCGAATCCTTCATCAGGTCGAGCAGCGTCGAGACGGATTCCGCTTCCGCGCTGCGCAGATGCAGCGGGTTGAAATCGAAGCGCAACCGAGGCATCAGTACGATGCCCACGACCGCCACGACGGCCGCAGCGACGAGCACCCGGCGGCGATGACGCACGAGAAACGCATCCACACCGGCGAGCGCGGCGTAGCCCACCACGGCACGCTCCGCGCCGGGCTTCAACCACACGAGCAGCGCCGGCAGCAACGTAATGCTGGCGAGGAACGCGATGATCATTCCCGTCCCAGCGATGACGCCGAGCTCGGACACGCCGCGATAATCGGTGGGAAGAAACGCGAGGAAGCCCGCCGCCGTCGAAGCGGCCGCGAGTGCCAATGCTCCACCGACGTCGAAGCCGCCGTCGCGCAGCGCGCGATGCAGGTCGTCGCTCGCATGCCGGCGGGCACGATACGCCATGCAGAACTGGATGCCGAAATCCACGCCGAGGCCGACAAAGAGAATCGCGAAGGCGATCGAGATCAGGTTGAACGCGCCGAACGCGAACAGCCCGAACGCCGCCGTGACGATCAATCCGACGGCAAGGCTCGCGAGGATCGCGACGACGAGCCGCCAGGAACGCAGCGCGATCCACAACAATGCGATCACCGCGAGCATCGTCACTGCGGCATTCCGGGCAGCCCCCTCCGCCAACGTCGAGAATTCCTCGTCGGCCAGCGGCACCGGACCGGTGAGCCGCACACGCACGCGCGAATCGGCATCGAGACGAAGATCGTGCGCCACGCGGCGAATGGCGCTGCTCGCCGCCGCGCCGGGCTGCAATGCACCGTAGTCCAATTGCGGCTGCACGAGGATGAAGCGTCGCAGTGCACGCGGCTCGGGCGGTCGTCCCGTGAACAGCGTTTGCCACGAGAACGCCGTTGTCTCCCCTGCCGCGACGGCCCCGAATGCGCCGCCGAGCGCATCGAGTGCCTGCACCAGCGAGGCGACCGCGGTCGGGTCCTGTTGCACGCCTTCGAGCATCAGCGCCAGCGCATCCATCAGGCCGCGCAAGCTGGGATCGACCGCGAGCGTCCCGAGCAAGGGTTGCGCGGCGATGAGCCGCCGCATCGTCTGTCCGACCTCCTCCTGTGATTCGAACAGCAGGCCGGTCCGGTCGAAGAATGGTCCGCCGTCCGGGCGCCATACCGCGCGGAAGAATTTGCTTTCGCCCGCAAGGTGCTCGGTGAGGCTCGCGCTCGCCTGCTCGGCCAGTTCGGGTGTCGCACCGTCGACAACGACCGCGATGAGGTCTGCGCGCCGGGGGAAGGCGGCCGCGAAGGCCAGCTCGCGCTGGCGCCATGGGACGTTCTCGGAAATGAGCTTGGCGCTGTCGGTGTCGATCGCGAAATGCGAGGCGACGTACGCGTACCCGCCGGCGCACAACAGCGCGGCGACGACGATCGCGACGGCTGGGCGACGGGTGCAGGCCGTTACCACCTGCATGACCCGCCGCGACAGTCGCCAATCCCGGTGACCGGTGTCGGCGTCGCGGGGCTCGCGTGGACTCACGCACAACCGCCACGGTGGACTCGACAGCCGGTCGTCCAACCTACCCGGCTACAATAGCGGGTGATGCTCGCCGAATCCCGAATGCATTCCACCCTCTTGACCCTCCTGCTCGCGGGGCAGCGACAATGCGTGTGATGCTGGCGCAGCCGCGCGGTTTCTGCGCCGGCGTGATCCGCGCCATCGATATCGTCGAGGAGGCGCTCGCCCGGTTTGGCGCACCGGTCTATGTCCGGCACGAGATTGTGCACAATCGGCATGTCGTCGAGAACCTGCGTGCGAAAGGGGCGCGTTTCGTCGAGCACCTTTCGGAGGTGCCCGCCGGCGCGATCACGATCTTCAGTGCGCACGGCGTCGCGCGGGTCGTCGAGGACGACGCAAGGAAGCGCGAGCTGCGGGTGCTCGACGCGACCTGTCCGCTCGTCGCCAAGGTCCACGGCCAGGGCAAGCGCTACGTCGCGCAGGGGCGCGTGGTCGTCCTGATCGGTCACGCCGGACACCCGGAAGTCGAGGGGACGATGGGCCAGGTGCCGGGCCCGGTCCTGCTCGTGCAAAACGAGGAGGACGTGCGCCGTCTCGAACTCGCCGCCGATACGCCTGTCGCATACGTGACGCAGACGACGCTCAGCGTGGACGACACGCGCAGTGTCATCGCGGCATTGAAGCGCCGCTTTACCGACATCGTCGGACCCGACATCGATGACATCTGCTATGCCACTCAGAACCGCCAATCCGCCGTGCGCGAGCTCGCCAAGGTCGCCGACGTGATCCTGGTCGTAGGCGCGAAGAACAGTTCCAATTCGAATCGCCTCTGCGAAATCGGCATCGAGTCCGGTGTTGCGAGCTACCTGATCGCCGACGGAAGCGAGCTCGACGAGCGCTGGGTTCGTGGAGCCGACGTGATCGGCGTAACGGCCGGCGCGTCGGCGCCCGAAATGCTCGTGGACGGCGTGATCGCGGCATTGCGCGCGCTCGGGCCGGTGGAAGTGTCGACGCTTCCCGGAATCGAGGAGAAAGTGGAGTTTCGTCTCCCCGCCGAACTGCTCCGCGCGCGGCCGAAAGCCGCCCGCGTGAGCTGACGGGACTCCATCACGATGGCGATCCCGTTCCTGCAGAAAGCGCGCATCGGCGCGTACATCGTCCGCCAGCAACTGGCGCGGCGCCGACGCTATCCGCTGGTATTGATGCTCGAGCCGCTTTTCCGGTGCAACCTCGCCTGCGCGGGCTGCGGGAAGATCGATTATCCGACCGAGATCCTCGACCGGCGCCTCTCGGTCGCGGAATGCCTCGCGTCCGTCGACGAATGCGGCGCCCCGGTCGTTTCCATCGCGGGGGGCGAGCCCTTGCTGCACAAGGAGATCGAAGCGATTGTCGCCGGCATTGTGGCGCGACGAAAGTTCGTCTACCTTTGCACGAACGCATTGCTGATGAACAAAAGGCTGGCGCTGTTCGAGCCCAGCCCGTACTTCGTCTGGTCGGTGCACCTCGATGGCGACCGGACGATGCACGACAAGTCGGTGTGCGAAACCGGCGTCTACGATCGAGCCCTCGCGGCGATTCGGGCCGCGAAGGAGCGTGGCTTTCGCGTCAACATCAACTGCACGCTCTTCAACAATGCCGAAGCGGAACGCGTCGCACGCTTTTTCGACGGCGTCGCGGCGCTCGGCATCGATGGCATAACGGTATCGCCGGGATACGCGTATGAGCGGGCGCCCGATCAGGCGCACTTCCTCACCCGGACTCGTACCAAGCAACTGTTCCGCGACATCTTGCGTCGTGGCCGGGGCGGTCGTGCATGGTCGTTCAGTCAATCGAGCCTGTTCCTCGACTTCCTCGCCGGCAACCAGGAATATCGCTGCACGCCCTGGGGAAATCCGACGCGCAATGTCTTCGGTTGGCAGCGCCCCTGCTATCTGCTCGGCGAAGGCTACGCGGCGACCTTTCGCGAGCTGATGGAACAAACCGACTGGGACGCCTACGGCACCGGCAACTACGAGAAGTGCGCCGATTGCATGGTGCACAGCGGTTACGAGGCGACCGCGGTGACGGATGCGGTTCGCCACCCCCTCAAGGCGCTCGCGGTCAGCGTTCGTGGCGTGCGTACCGACGGACCCATGGCGCCGGAAATTCCGCTCTCGCACCAGCGGCCGGCCCAGTACGTCTTCTCACGCCACATCGAGCTCGAGCGATCGAAGCGCGACGTAGCCAAGCCGCCCTCCCAGGAGTCGACGTCCGCGTAGAAGCGCGCTAAACGCGGCGCGCGCGTCGATCGCGGTTCGCACGAGCAGCGGCAGTTGTCCCGGCGTCCGCGCGAGGGAGCGCACCACCGCGGCAACGTCGATCATGCCGCCGGCTCGAAGCGCGACGGATGCGGCCGGAGGCAGCGCACGGCCGACAGGATCCGCGATCACCCGAAAAGCAGCGAACGGAAGTCCGTGCGCCGCGGCGACGGCGGCTGCGATATGCGATTCGGTATCGACGGCGACGGCCGAGGTGACCCGCTGCAACGCGCACTTGGCAGCGGGCTCGGTAACAGGTGCGTCCGAACCTGCGAGGTCTGCGAAACGCGCGCCTGGAAGCCGCTCCCGGAGCATGCGGGTCCACGCCGTATCGCACGGCCGATAAATCGTGGGCGTGACGATGCCGCGACCAACGACCCACACGCCGGGTGTCAGATCCGGGACGAGCCCGCCGGCGATGCCGAAGCTGATGATTGCGCTAACGCCACGGGCGACCTCGCGTTCGAGCGCTGCGCTAAGCTGTGGCAAGTCGAGTCCGCCCGCGAGCGCACGCACGCCGGGGCCGGCCGCAATGCGCGCTTCAACCGCCAACCCGGTCACCGCCACGACCGGGGGTGGCGCGGCGACGCTCACCGGACCCCCCCACGCTTGCGGCCGCATTGGCCAATACGGCCGCCGCGCTGCCCCCGCAGGGGGGAGTAGTTCGCGTCTTGGGACGGCCCGGCGACGCTCACATGCCCCACCGTACGCCGTGGTCCCGCGCTTGCGAGTGGGCGCGATAGCGAGCGAGCGCCCAGACGGGGAAGAATTTCGCATACCCGTGATAGCGAAGGAAGAACACACGCGGAAATCCGGTTGCGGTGAACTGCGGCTCGGGCCAGAACCCGTCGGCGCCCTGGGTGTCCAGCAGGTAGCTCACGCCGCGCGCGACGGCTGGACAGTGCGTCGCACCCGCCGTCATCAGTCCAAGCAACGCCCACGCCGTCTGCGACGCGGTCGTCGGTCCCCGTTTATCGCCGCCGTAACCGAGATCGTAGTTTTCCGCCGTCTCGCCCCAGCCGCCGTCTGCATTCTGCGCGGCAATCAACCAATCGACGGCGCGCCGGACTTCGGGCGACTGCAGCGTCGCACCGACCGCATTCAGCGCGCAAAGCACCGACCACGTTCCGTAGATGTAATTCATGCCCCAGCGCCCGTACCACGTGCCGTCGGCTTCCTGACTTCGGCGCAGGAATGCGAGCGCTGCCGAAAGCGCCGGTCGATCGGCATTGTCACCAAGCTGCGCCAGCATGCTCGCGCAGCGCGCAGTCACGTCGGCCGTCGGCGGATCGAGCAGCGCGCCGTGGTCGGCGAACGGAATGTGATTCAGATATTCGCTGAGGTTGTCGGCGTCGAACGCGCCCCATCCGCCATTGACGCTCTGCATGCCGACGACCCACTCCCGTCCACGACGAATCGCGTTGCGCAACTGCGGGTTGTCACGGATTCCCGGAAGGCGGGCATATCGGTCCATTGCCATCACCACGACCGCCGTATCGTCGAGGTCGGGGTAATGGGGGTTCGCATACTGGAACGCCCACCCGCCGGGACGAACATTAGGGCGCTGCTCCTGCCAGTCTCCGCCCGTCGCGAGCACCTGCCTCTGCGCGAGCCATAGCAGCCCCCTGCGCGCGGCGGCCAGCACCGGGTTGCCGCCGATTTCGAGCAACGCCTGGCACGCGAGCGCCGTGTCCCACACCGGGGATACGCACGGCTGGCAATAAGCCTCCTCGCCGGTGATGACGAGCAACTTGTCGACCGCCTTGCGGGCAATCACGAAGTGATCGTGGTCGCGCGGATAGCCGAGCGCCTCGAACATCATTACCGCGTTCGCCATTGCCGGAAAAATGGCGCCCAGGCCGTCCTCTCCGTTGAGCCGCTCGGTAACGAACGCAACCGCCAGTTCGATCGCACGTCGCCGCATCCGGCCGGGGATCAACGGTTCCACCCAATGCAACATCACGTCGATGGCCGCGGACAGCGCAAACGGTATGCGCGACTGATGGGCAGCTCGTGCCCACCGATGCGCGCGCGGTCGCGATCCCGGAAAGAGTTCGTCGAGGTGCACGCGTTCCGGATTTCTTGCGCGCGGCTTCAACGCCTGCAGGACCAGAAGCGGCACCAGGACCGTCCGGGTCCAGTACGAAACCCGCGAAAGATGAAACGGGAACCATCGTGGCAACAGCATGAGTTCCACGGGGACAATCGGGACCGCCGACCATGACAGGACGCCGTGGAGCGCAAGCAGGATTCGCGTGAACACGTTGACCATGCCCGCGCCGCCGCCTGCAAGGATGGCATCGCGCGCTCGTCGCATATGTTCTGCGTGCGGCGAATCACCGACGAGCTTGAGCGCGAAATACGCCTTGACGCTCGCGCTCAGGTTGAGCGGACCGCCATCGACCAGCGGCCAGCCGCCATGCGCGCCTTGGAGCCGCCGCAAATAGCTCGCAAGCCGGGCTTCCAGCGGTGGGTCTCGCTCGCCCAGGAAGTGCTGCAGAGCAACGTACTCGGCCGAGATGGTCGCGTCTGCCTCGAGCTCGAACACCCAGTGACCATCCGGGCGCTGCTGCGCAAGCAGCGCAGCGGTCGCTGCATCGATGCAGCGCTCGAGACTCGGCTCGGGCTCGTAGCTCCGCATTTGCCGCGCGACACGCTCGGTGCCCGGCACTACGTGCTCCCATCGCGAAAAGTCGCCGTGCAGCAAGCGATCGTCACCGGCGGATGTCCGGCCGCGAAACGGGATTCAATGCGCGCAATCGTCCCTTCCACTCGCCGCCGCGACCACGCAGGTGCAACCATGCGGAATCGAGCGTCAGCACGACGTAGATCGCTGCAATCGCGGGCAACGCAAGACCCCACAACGGCGAAACGCGATAGAACCGCAGTGTCGGCTGGAAGGCCACCACCATGCACGCCCAGGCCAGGACGCCCAGCATCCGGGCCATGCCGCCGTCGGTCAACGCGACGACGGGCGGGGCCACGAACACGACGAACATGGCCACGGTCGCACCGGCGAGCAACCCTGTCGAGAACCTCAATTGCGTGAATGCGCAGCGGACGATCATGCACCGGATCTCGCCAAAGGATCGATAGGCGCGCGTACTGTGCACGCGCCCGGTCAGGCCGATCCAGATTCGGCCCTGTTTCTTGAGCAGTCGCGCCAACGCGCAGTCGTCGATCAACTCGCTGCGAACGGCCTCGATGCCACCCGCCTTGCGCAGTGATTGCCGATGCACGAGCATACAGCCACCGGCCGCGGCTGCCGTCGCCCGTCGAGGGCGGTTGACCCACGCGAACGGGTACAGCATCTGGAAAAAGAATACGAACGCAGGGATGAGCGCGCGTTCGACCACGCTTTCGCAGTGGAGCTTCGCCATCAGCGAGGTCAGCACCAGTCGCTTGGCACGCGCGCGCCCGACGAGGTCGGTCAGCGTGTCCGGCGCGTGGTGAATGTCGGCGTCGGTCAGCAGCAGATAATCGGGCGGTTCCGGCAAGGATTCGGCGTGGCGGATGCCGTGGTTGAGCGCCCACAGCTTGCCGGTCCATCCGTCGGGAAGGTCGGGTGCTGCCAAAACCGTCACGCGCGCGGGCGTTTCTGCCGCCGCTGCGCGCCGGACCACGGCCGCGGTGTCGTCCGCGCTGTGGTCGTCGACGACAATCACCGAAAAGGCACCGGGATAATTCTGGCGCGACAGCGCACGGAGGTTCGCGCCAATGGCTTCGGCCTCGTCGCGCGCGGGTACCACGGCGATGACGCGCGGCCACTCGATGACGTCGCGCGCGATTGGCGACGGGCCGTCACGCTGCGCCGCGCGCCAGAAACCGCCGCGTGCCGCCAGCAGGTAGGCCCAGGTCACGACAGAGAGTGCCGCGATGACGAGCGCCGTCAACGGACCCCCACGCTTGCGGCCGCTGCGCTGCCCCGCAAGGGGAAGCGCGCGCCTTGAGGCGGCCTGGCAACGCTCATCGCAGGTAGCCTGCACTCCGGAACCAGTCGACGGCGTCGCGGAGTCCTTCGGTGTAGGGGCGCGCGCGAAATCCCAGTTCCCGTTCGGCCTTCTCGCTCGTGAAGAACATCCGATGCCTGGACATGCGCAAGCCGTCGAGGGTCAGGAAAGGCTCTCGCTTCGTCGCGCGGGCGATCATCTCCACCGCCGCTGCGATCGGATAGAGCAGACCGCGCGGCAGCTTCAATCGTGGCGCCGGCCGGCCAACGAGCCGTGCGATGTCGCAAAGCATCTTCACCAACAGAATGTTATCGCCACCCAGTATGTAGCGCTCGCCGACGCTACCTCGCACGAGTGCTGCAACGTGACCGCCGGCAACGTCGTCGACGTGCACGAGGTTGAGCCCGGTGTCCACGAACGCGGGCATGCGTCCGGACGCGGCCTCCACGATTATCCGCCCGGAAGGCGTGGGCTTGATGTCGCGCGGGCCGATCGGCATCGACGGGTTCACGATGATGGCGGGAAGCGCGTCGCGCGCGACCATCGTTTCCACGAGGCGCTCGGCGGCAACCTTGCTGCGCTTGTACACCCCGATTGCGGCACCCTCATCCAGCGACGCGGTCTCGTCGACTGCTGCTCCATCGGAGCGCGGTGCCAGCGTAGCGACGCTGCTCGTGTACACGATTCGCTCGACACCAGCCCGCAGCGCGGATTCCATCACCGTGCGCGTGCCCTCCACGTTGGTTTGCATGAGTGCTGCAGGATCGCGCACCCACAGTCGGTATTCGGCTGCGGTGTGGACAACGTAGCGCACGCCGGCCACGGCTCGCGCAATACTGTTCGCGTCGCGCACGTCGCCTTCGACGATTTCGATATCGAGTCCGGCCAGGTTGGTTCGTGCGGACGATGCGCGGACGAGTGCACGCACCGGATATCCGGCGGCAAGAAGCGCGCGCGCAATTCCGGAGCCGACGAAACCGCTTGCGCCGGTCACCAATACCGCGTCGGAGGCACTCATTCGCCGTTCGGGATGACCCACCCGTCGATCAGGGCGAGATGGATCGTCGCGCCGGAAACGCATGCGTCGCTCGACTCCAGCGACAGGCTGAGCGTCGTGCCCGGGTCGATGGCGGGCGCAGCCTCCACGACGGTACGCCCGCCTTGATAAAGCACGCGCGCGATCCTCGCGGCAAACCCGCGGCTCGGATCGACAATGCAAAGGTCCTCGGGTCGGACGCAAATCTCCGCCGAACCGATCGCTTGTCCTGGCGCGGAGCGCACCTGCCATTGCTGTCCGAACAGCGCCACCGTCGCGTGGCCGTTGGCGAACGTCTCCGTCACCTCGCCGCGCAGAACGGCGCCCGCACCGACGAAACGGCTGACGATGCCGTCGTGCGGCGTTCGATAAAGCGCGGCCGGAGGTGCCACTTGCCGCACGCGCCCTTGCTCCATCACCGCCACGCGGTCGGCCACACCGAGCGCTTCGGCCTGGTCGTGCGTGACATAGATCAGCGTCGCATGCGACAGATTGCGGAACGCAGCGATCTCGGCGAGCATCCGGGCGCGCAGATGGACGTCCAGATTCGCCAGCGGCTCATCCAGCAATACGATCCGAGCCTTCATCGCCAGGCAGCGTGCCAGCGCGACGCGCTGACGCTGGCCGCCCGACAGGTCGGCCGGCCTGCGATTGGAGAGCCCCGCGAGCCCTACCGACTCCAGCGCGACTTCCACTTCGCGGACGAGTTCGCGGCGCTGCAACTTCTGCACGCGCAACGGGTACCCGATGTTCTCGGCCACGCTCATGTGCGGCCAGAGCGCGTACGACTGAAAGACCATGCCGACATGGCGATCCTCCGGAGCGACAAAAACATCCGGTCCGCTCACGGGACGCCCGCCAAGCCGGATCGTGCCGCGCTCGGGCCGCTCGAAGCCGGCGATCAGGCGCAGCAGCGTGCTCTTGCCACAACCGGAGGGGCCGAGCACCGCGAGAAACTCGCCCTCCTCGACGGCGAGCGACACACCGTCGACAGCGGCGGTCTGCCCGAACCGCTTGAACACGTCGTCGAGCGTTACGGCTGCCACGGCAACACTCCTCGCGCGACGCGGGACGCCAGCGCATTCGCCATCAGCATCATCGCCAGCGTAACGACGACGGCGACGACGGCCACCGCCGCGGCCGATACGGCGTCCCCGGCCTGATCGAGGCTGAACAGCACGACGCCGACGGTTTCCGACCCGGAAGACCACAGCAGTGCCGAGACCGTCAACTCGTTGAATGCCATCAGGAACACCAGCATGCCGCCGGCCACCGCCGACGGCGCGACCATCGGCAAGATGACGGTCGCGATGCGGCGCGCGAATCGTGCACCGCTCATCCGCGCGGCCTCATCCAGGCTGGGATCGATCTGGCGCAGCGCGTTGGTCACGGGCCGCAACGCCAGCAGCATGAAGCGCGAGAGGTAGGCGACCAGGATTATCCAGATCGTACTGTAAAGACTGAAACCAAGCAGCGGCAATGGCTTCAGGAGGCAAAGAATCATGGCGATCGCCAGCACGACGCCCGGGACGGCATACGGCAGCTCGGCCACGAAGCCGACCGCATGCCTCACGCTGGCGCGTCGCAGCGCGAGCGAGTAGCCAAGCGGCACCGATACGATCACGAGCACGACCGCAGCGGTGGCTGCAAGAGACGCGCTATTGAAGAACGCGCGACGGGTGGCCGCGTAGTCGAAAAGGACGAAGCGGAAATTGCCGAGTGTCAGGCTGCGAGGTGTCAGCGATACGCCGATGGCCGGTACGAGCGCTGTTGCGAGCAACGCGAGAAACGGCAGCGCGAGCACGACGAACAGGATGCCCCAGCACGACGCTTCGACCGGACGGCGCCAGCAACCGAGCGGCCACTCCGGCGCGGCCGTCGTCCATGCCATGACGCGCACGTCGCGCCGGCGCACGAGCCAGCCGTTGAGCGCCAGTCCGCCGAGCGCGAGCAACGCGAGCAGCAGCGACAGCGCGGCGACTTCACCCAGCACGCTCGTTCCGAAACCGGCCAGGCGCTGGTAAATCAGCGTGACCAGCACGGTGAACCCCGCAGGAATGCCGAGAAATGCGGGAATGCCGAAGTTGCCGATGCAGCCGACGAAGGCGAGCATTCCGCCGGCAGCCAAGCTCGGCATCATCAGCGGCAACACGATCGTGCGCACGATCCGCCGCGGCTGCGCACCGGCCGCCTGCGCGGCCTCGATCAGGTCGCGCGGCAGCGCGCGCAAGCCTGCGCGAACCGCGAGAAACACGACGGGTGCCTGTTCGAGTCCGAGCAGCAGCACGATGCCTCCAGGCCCGTAGAGCGGATGCCCGCTACCGGGCGAGGGCGCGATTCCGAGCGCGCGCAGCAGCGTGCTGTTCGGTCCGAAAAGATTGATCCACGCAAGCGCCGTCACCTGGGGTGCGATCATCAGCGGCGTCATGAAACAGAACACCAGCGGTTTCTTGGCGCGCACATCGGTCAGCGTGACGAGCAGCGCGAACGCGCCACCCAGCGCCAGCGCGAGCGCGGCGCCGCCGATCGAAACCGTCAGCGTGTTACGG
>JALYSS010000114.1 GCA_030854685.1 Pseudomonadota bacterium
CGGCGCGTACCGCGCGATGTCGGACGGCTACGTCGACGAGACGTGGGCGAAGGAGCACCACCTGTACTGGTACAACGACGTCAAGGCCGGCAAGATTCCCACGGCGCCCGATGATGCGCCGGTTCCCACGCCCCGGCCCGCCTAGCCACTCCCGGAGAGCACACGCATGCAAACTACGATACGGGCACTGATCGGCGCGGCACTCGTCGTCGCCGCGTTTGGCGTCGCGGTGGCGAAGCTTCCGCCAGCACCACCGCTGACCGACCAGCAGACAGCCGAGAAGGCCGCGAAGACCAAGGCCACCGCCGATGCCGCGAAGGCCGAGCTGACGCGCGCCGAAGACAAGGCGATCGCGAATTACGTCGCCAACGAGAAAGCCAAAGGGGGGACGGTGAAGACCCAGACGTCGACGGCCGAAGGCTCGTCGGGCGGCGGAAAGGGACTATCCGCGCAACCGGAAAAGGCCTCCGCGCACTCGCCCGCGAAGAAATAGCAACCACCGCTACAGCTCGTCGTCGAGCGGCAGCAGTCCGTAGAGGTCCACCTCGAGCTCGCGCCAGCGGTCGTCGCCGGGCTCCGTTTCGTAGACGATCGGCTTGCCGTCCTTGACGCTTTTCCAGACGATGTGATGCGATCCGTTGCCATCGTTCTCGAGTGCCAGGACGAAGCTGTTGGCGGGGTTCGCGATCGTATCGAAGCGCGTGATCACCTGCTGCGCGAGTCCGGGGCTGTCGATCATCAATCCGATCTCCGTGTTGAGATGGAGCGAGCGGCGATCGAAATTCGCCGACCCGATGAAGATGCGGTTCCGGTCGAACACGTACGCCTTCGCATGCAGCGAGAACTGCCCCGAGCTCGGCGTCTTCAAAAGTCCCCCGCGCGGGTGCGGCTTGCCGGGCAACGGTTTCACCTCGTAGAGTTGGACACCCGCCTCCAGCAGCGGAACGCGAAAGCGCCGGTAGCCGGCATGAACGGCCAGAACGTCGGTCGACAGCAGTGAATTGGTGAGCACGCGCACACGCACGCCACGCGCGCGCAGCTTCTTCAGCAGCGCCTCACCCTTGGCGCCGGGAATGAAGTAGGGCGAGACGATCAGCAGGTCCTCCTTCACGTCGGCAGCCGCCCGGAGGAGCCGGCGGCGGAACAGCGCGCCGATCTCGTCGCCGCCTTCGACGCCCGCCTTGTCGGGGCTGTCGGCGAGCACTTCCGCCTTCGCCCAGACGACGCCGGTATCGTTGTCGAGCAGGCTCGTGAGGGGATTGCCCGTGCGGATGGCGCGCTCCTCGTCGCTGTCGTGCATGTCGCTACGGTGCTCGGCGAGTTGCTGTTCCATCTGCTCGAGCTTCGGTCCGGTCGGCACGTTTCCGTACAACGCGCGTATGGGGATCGACAGCGAGCTGCTCCAGTAGGCGTCGAAGCTCTTCGAGAGATCGCGGACGATCGGACCGATGGCGAGGACGTCGTAATCGCCGAATTGCGGCTCGTCTCCCGTGTCGAAGTATTCGTCGCCGACATTGCGGCCGCCGACGACGCCGATCGCGTTATCGACGACGAAGAGCTTGTTGTGCATCCGGTAGTCGAGCCGGCTCATCGTCAGCACGAACTCGGCCGCCCGCAGCAACGTGATCGGGCCGCGGTAGTAGTATGGGTTGTACAGGCGGACTTCGATGTTCGGATACCCGGCAAGGAGCACCACCCGGTCGTCCTGGCCGCGTGCTTCCGTGTCGTCCATCAGGACGCGCACGCGCACGCCGCGGCTTGCCGCGCGCAGCATCGCACTCATCAGCAGTTTGCCGGTATCGTCGTCCTTGAAGATGAAATACTGGACGTCGAGCGTGCGCTGCGCGCTGTCAGCCATCTGCACGCGCAACGCGAACGCCTCGCTGCCGCTTGCGAAGAGTCGAAATCCCGAGAGGCCGGGATGCGCGATCGCACGCGGCCCGATCTTCCGGCCGATCGCGGTTTCCTCGGGGTGCGCGAGTGCCGTCGATGCGATCTTCGGATAGTTCGCGCCGGGCGGCATCGTCGCGCATGCGGAAAGCAGCATGACGGAAAATGCGACGAGCCAGATTCCCGGTCGGTGCTTGCGCAGAGGTCCATTCATGCGGCGGCGATCAATCTCGACGTTCGGGCAATCCGCAAGGAAACCATGCTTCGGGAACGCTTCGCGTCGGCATCGGACTGATTGACCTATCGGCGCGCCGCGCTGCATCGCGTCGGAAACGTCCTACGCGCGTGCTCGCTCGCGGGACAACGCGGCGAGGCACCGTGTCGAGCACGTTATAATTCGCGACCGCGGAGAGATGGCCGAGTGGTCGAAGGCGCCTGACTCGAAATCAGGTATACGGCAACGTATCCAGGGTTCGAATCCCTGTCTCTCCGCCAGATTGGCACTGCGCCCGCAGCGATAGCGGGTACTAACATCTCAGCCCTTCAATTTATCCGCAATTTCGGACGATTTCCGCAATTCGCGCATAAAATAACTGGGCTCGCGCGATCACCGACGCGCTGCCGGCGGTAGATCGCCGCCGTCGACTCTGCGGAGTGTCCGAGTAGGGCTTGCGCGGATTTCAAACTGTCTGCGTCGCTCGCCGCTTTCGCGCGCAGATCGCGGATCTGCCAGGTCGCACCAGCAGCCACTCGAGCAGCCCAGAATCGCCGGCGGATCGCGCCTAGCGTCATCGGCTGCCCAGCATCGTCGGCGACGAGGTATAGGCTGCCAACGGGACGTGTCGCGAGACCGTCCACAATCGCGCGTAACGGACCCTCGATCGTCACGGCTACTGTTTGCGCCGGTCTTCGTCCTGCGCACGCGTAGCGCCCCATCCTGCACGTCGCGCACCGTCCAGCTGAGTATTTCATGCGATCGTGACCGGTGATTTCAGGGAGCGTGACCGGTCATTTCAGAAATATCGTGACCGACGATTTCAGAAATATCGTGACCGATTTTTCGGTCTAGCTGAAATCGCTGGTC
>JALYSS010000117.1 GCA_030854685.1 Pseudomonadota bacterium
AGCTCTGACCCCAATTACGAATGCAGGGCGCGCGCTCGGGACGGCGGCGCCACCAAAATACATCTCTGACCCCGATTTACATGACCGTCACGCGCGCGAACTTGCGCTTGCCGGCCTGCACGACGACCGTCGCGCCCGGTGCGACGACAAGCGTTCTGTCGGCGACGACATCGCCGTCGAGCTTGAGTCCCCGCTGCGCGATCAGCCGCAGCGCTTCTGACGTCGATTCGACGATGCCCGCCTGCTTCGCGAGTTGCGCGATCGGCATGCCGGCGCCGTTCGCGTGCAGCGTCACCTCCCGCATGTTCTCCGGCGGCGCACCCTGCCGAAAGCGGGCGTCGAATTCCGCCTGCGCGGCGTCGGCCTCGCGCGCGGAATGGAAGCGCGCGACGATCTCGTGCGCGAGCATTGCCTTCGCCTCGCGCGGATTGCGGCCCTCGTCGCATTCGCGGCGCAGTTCCGCGATCGCGCTGTCGGGACGAAACGACAATAGCTCGTAGTAGCGCCACATCAGCGGATCCGAAATCGACATCAGCTTCCCGAACATCGATGTTGGCGATTCGGTGATGCCCACGTAGTTGTCGAGCGACTTCGACATCTTGCTGACGCCGTCGAGCCCCTCGAGCAGCGGCAGCGTCAGGATGCACTGTGGCTCCTGCCCGTAATGACGCTGCAGCTCGCGGCCGACGAGCAGGTTGAATTTCTGGTCGGTGCCGCCGAGCTCGACATCGGTGCGCAACGCGACTGAGTCGTATCCCTGCGCGAGCGGATAGAGAAACTCGTGAATCGCGATCGGCTGCTCCGCGGCGTAGCGCTTCGCGAAGTCGTCGCGCTCGAGCATCCGCGCGACGGTGTATTTAGCCGCGAGGCGGATCATTCCGTCCGATCCGAGCGCCCCGAGCCATTTCGAGTTGAATGCGACTTCGGTCTTTTCGCGATCCAGGATCAGGAACGCCTGATTGGTGTAGGTCTTCGCGTTCGCCGCGACTTCCTCGAGGGAGAGCGGCGGTCGGGTCACATTGCGTCCGGTCGGGTCACCGATCAGCGTCGTGAAGTCGCCGACGAGGAACACGACGCGGTGGCCCAGATCCTGCAGTTGCCGTAGCTTGTTGAACTGCACCGTATGGCCGAGATGGAGATCCGGCCGAGTGGGATCGAAGCCTTCCTTGATGTGAAGCGGCTTGCCGCGTGCGAGCTTGGCCCGCAATTCGCTTTCGACCAGCAACTCGTCGGCGCCGCTGCGGAATACCGCGATGTGATGGTCGATGTCGAAGGCCATGTCTGTAGGTCGACGCTGATTGGGGTGTAGGATTTTGCCGGGAAGCTTGTTACAATCGCCCCCGGTTTGGGCACCGACGCAAGTTTACGGTGCGCGATTCACGCATAACGCACGTCATTTCCGTTGCCCGCGCACAGACTCCACATTCTATCGCAGCCGTTTCGAGCGAGCGTTCGCGCTTTCGCGCATCTCGTTTCACCCGGGCAGGCAATCGCGATCGTCGTTCTCGGATTGGCCGGCGTCGCGGCCTTCGGCATCACACCCGACACGTCGCTCGACACTCCTTCCGTGCGCAGCATCTCGCGCGCGCTGCAGTTGCCGGTGATCAAGACCGCGGCGGTGGCGAACGAACGTTACTGGCGCGAGGAACGCGTGCAGCGCGGCGACACGATCGGCAGCCTGCTCGCCCGCGCATCGGTCGTCGATGCGGATGCGGTGACATTCCTGCGCACCGATCCCGCCGCGCGGGCGCTTTATCAATTGCGACCGGGACGACCGTTGCAGGTCGCGACCGACGACGACGGCCGCCTCGCGGGCCTGCGTTTTCTCGCAGGCAACGGCGAGTTGCTGTCGATCGCGCGCGCCGCAAACGGTTTCGCTGCGAAACGCGAAGCACCGCCCGACGACACGCGCCTCACGCTGCGTGCGGGCGAAATCGAATCATCGTTGTTCGCGGCCGCGGATACCGCGGGATTGCCCGATTCGGTGACGCTCGCGCTGGCCGACATTTTCGGGGGAGACATCGATTTCTATCATGACCTGCGCCGCGGCGATCGCTTTGCCGTCCTGTATGAAACACGCTACGTCGATGGCGAACCGGCCGCAACGGGCCGCGTGCTGGCGGCGGAATTCGAGAACGGCAGCACCACGTTGCGCGCGTTCCTGTGGCGGGCGCCCGGCGGCGCCGAAGGCTATTACAACGAGGACGGTCGCAATTCGCGCAACGCATTCCTCCGCTCACCGATGGAATTTTCGCGCATCACGTCGGGTTTCACTTTGGCGCGGCTGGACCCGATCCTGCACACGATCCGCGCGCACCAGGGAACCGACTTCGCGGCACCGATCGGCACGCCGGTACGCGCCAC
This sequence comes from Pseudomonadota bacterium, assembly GCA_030854685.1. Classification (GTDB taxonomy): domain Bacteria; phylum Pseudomonadota; class Gammaproteobacteria; order Burkholderiales; family Casimicrobiaceae; genus VBCG01. Next base: position 2,365 of record JALYSS010000117.1, read on the forward strand.
CGCCGATGGCGAGGTCACGCTGGTCGGGCAGCAAACGGGCTACGGCAACGTCATCATCCTGAAGCACGACGGCCGCTATTCGACGGTCTATGGGCACTTGTCGCGATTCGCCGATGACTTGCGCAACGGCGCGCGCGTACACCAGGGCCAGACGATCGGCTACGTCGGACAGACGGGCTGGGCGACGGGACCGCACCTGCACTACGAGTTGCGCGTCGATGGCCAACCACGCGATCCGATGACGGTCGCATTGCCGATGGCAACGCCGGTGACGGACGCGGAGCGCGGCGCGTTCACCGCGGCGATCGCGCCGCTCGTCGGCGAGCTTGCCGTGGTGCGGCAGTTGCCCGCGACCCGCATCATCGCGGCCGACTAGCGCGGTCACCCCACCGTCGCTCGCCACCGGCGATCGATCGTCCCATCGGCGGAATTGCGATGCCCCGCGAGTTATTCGCCGGCGTGATGTCCGGAACCAGTCTCGATGGCGTCGATGCGGTCATTGCCGACTTCGCGCCCAAAAGCGCAAAGCCGTGCGAAACGCTCGGCGCGGCGCACGTCGGCTTGCCCAGCTTGCTGCGTGATGAGCTCCTTGCCCTGCAGCAGCCGGGCAACAATGAGCTCGCGCGCGCGGGCGCTGCGGCCAACATGCTCGCCGAGCTCTATTCGGATGCGATCGCTCGCGCACTCGCGGAAGCGAAAATCTCGCGCGACGATGTTCAAGCCGCGGGCGTACACGGGCAGACGCTCAGGCATCGCCCCGACCGCGGCTTCACCGTGCAGCTGAATAATCCGGCGCGGGTCGCCGAAAAGTCCGGGATGGTGGTCGTCGCCGATTTTCGCAGTCGCGACGTCGCGGCGGGCGGGCAGGGTGCTCCGCTCGTGCCGGCATTCCACGCCGCCTTGTTCGCGCGGCCCGATCGGCATCGTGTCATCGTCAACGTGGGCGGCATTGCGAACATCACCGACCTGCCGCGCGACGGCGTCGTGCATGGCTTCGATACCGGTCCTGGCAACGTGCTGTCCGATTTGTGGTGCGCGCGCAACCGCGGCACGACGTTCGATGCGCAAGGCGCGTGGGCGGCGACAGGCAAGCCTAATGCCGCGTTGCTCGAAGTGCTCCTCGCCGATCCGTACTTCAGCGCACCGCCGCCCAAGAGCACGCATCGCGACAAGTTCAATCTGCAATGGCTGGAGGAGCGCCTTGCGGTCGCGCACGGCGACGATGAGGCCGAGAACATCCAGGCGACGCTCGTCGCGCTGACCGCGCGCACGATCGGCGATGCGATCCGTGCCTACGCGTCCGCCGCCGAGGAAATCCTCGTGTGCGGCGGCGGCGCGAACAACAGCACGCTGATGAAGTACCTGGCCGACGAGGTTGCGCCGCGCAAGCTGCGGACGACGGCGGACGAAGGCGTGCCGGTCGCGCAGGTCGAGGCGCTCGCGTTCGCATGGCTTGCGCGGGAAGCGCTTGCGGGGCGCCCCGCCAATCTGCCGGCCGTTACCGGCGCCAAGGGCAGGCGGGTTCTCGGCGCGATTTATCCGCGCTGAGCGCCATTCGGCCCGCACCGGACCAAGCCATCGAGGCGACTTCAGCGTAGCGTCCCGGTCCCGCTGGTACGCTGGCAATGTACGGCAAAATGCCGTACATTGCACGATTTGAGCGAACGCCATGGCGACCACACGCACTACTGCCCGACTCGAGGCCAGGATCAGCCCGGACTTGCATGCGACGCTCAAACGCGCAGCCGAGCTCCAGGACAGAACGTTGACTGATTTTGTCATTGCGGCCGTGCAGGAGGCGGCACAGCGCGCGATTCAGCAAGCCGAAGTGATTACGCTCGCACTGGAAGATCAGGAACGGTTCGCGGCCGCGCTCCTTTCGCCCCCGAAGTCGAATGCAGCGCTCAGGCGAGCTTTTGCGCGTCGGCGCAAACTGATCGCAGCGGCCTGAGCAAGCAGTGGTGTTTCGCGTTGTCCCGCTTGATCCGGCAAGGGATCGCCGGCAATTTCGCAGTGGGACCGAAGCGCTGGACCGCTATTTCCGGGAGCGCGTAACGCAAGACATACGTCGTCGAGTGACGAGCTGTTATGTCGCATTGGACGAGCAAAACCGCGCGCGCGGATTCTATACGCTGGCTTCGACCAGCGTTCTTCTTGGCGACCTTCCGCAGGCCGTTGCAAAACGGCTCCCACGTTACCCATCGGTTCCAGCGATTCGGATGGGCCGGCTTGCCGTCGATCAAGTCGTGCGCGGTCAAGGGCTCGGCGCTGCATTGTTGGCCGATGCTCTTGCAAGAAGCGCAAACGCCGAGATAGCGGCCTACGCCCTAGTAGTTGATGCCAAGGACGATCAGGCAGCAGCTTTCTACAAGCACCACGGCTTCCTGCCGATAATCAATCTGGAGCGAACCTTGTTCTTGCCGCTGGCCACAGCGAAGCGCAGCCATCCGTAATCGCAGGATGCGTTTTCCACGCTCCGTTCCAATGACCCAAACAAAAAGGCCGGTCGCCCGGCCTTCGTGACAAACAGCGGGAAGCGACGTCAGGCCGAGAAGCTCGAGCCGCAGCCGCAGGTCGACTGCGCATTCGGATTCTTGATCACGAACTGCGCGCCTTCGAGTCCTTCCTGGTAATCGATCTCGGCACCGACCAGGTACTGGAAGCTCATCGGGTCGATCAGCAGCGTGACGCCGCCATTGTTCATCGCGGTATCGTCTTCGCTCGCGACCTCATCGAAGGTGAATCCGTACTGAAACCCCGAGCAGCCGCCGCCCGACACGAACACGCGCAACTTGAGGTCGGGGTTGCCTTCCTCGTCGATCAGCGTCTTCACCTTGGCCGCGGCCGCGTCGGTAAAAACCAGCGGGCTTGGCATCTCGGTCATTGCATTCATGCGGTACTCCTGTTATCCCTCTTGACCTGCATTATCCGGCTTGGCGGGCCCGCCGTCAAAACCCGCGCCGAACCGGCACGACCGAGCCGACGCGAACCTCGCGCGCTGATCGAGCCGTCGACCCCTGTCTGTGCCCGAACGCGCCTGTTCCGGGTGAAGAAGATGGGGACTCCTTGCCAATTAGTCAAAGCATCGAAGCGTCGGCGCGCGCGACGCCAGCCACGCGGACGACGCCTCCGTTTGCGTCGCTACGGCATGACCGGCGGTGCGGTAAGGCCGGTGGTTTCCGGGAGCCCGAACATCAGGTTCATGTTCTGGATCGCCTGGCCGGCCGCGCCCTTGACAAGGTTGTCCTCGACGGCGATCACGAGCGCCAGTTCCGAGTCGGGCGGACGATGAACGGCGATCCGCAACATGTTCGACGCGCGCACGCTGCGAGTGTCGGGCAGCGAGCCCGGCGGCATCACGTCGATGAACGGCTCCCCGGCATAGCGCTTTTCGTAAACGGCCTGCAGATCGGCATCCGGATTTCGCAGCGGCGCGTACAGTGTCGCGAGAAGGCCGCGAATGATCGGCGTCAGATGCGGCGTGAACGTCAGCCGGACCGGCTCCTTGCTCGCGCGGTTCAGTCCCTGAAGGATTTCCGGCAGATGCCGATGACCGGCGACACCATACGCGGCGAAGTTGTCCGCCGCTTCGGCGAACGAGAGCGAAAGCTCCGCTTTGCGACCCGCGCCGGAGACGCCGGACTTGCAGTCGGCGATCAGGAATCGCGTATCGACGAGGCCCGCTTCGAGCAAGGGCAGAAAGCCCAATTGCACGGTCGTCGGATAACAGCCGGGGTTGCCGATGATGCGCGCCTTGCGAATCGCGTCGCGGTTGATCTCGGGTATGCCATAGACCGCTTCCTCGAGCAGGTCCGGACAGGCGTGCGGCATCTTGTACCAGCGCTCGAAGAGGGCAGGATCGCCGAGCCGGAAATCGGCGGAGAGATCGATGATCCGGACGCCGGCGTCGAGGATCTCGCGCGCCTGCGCCATCGCAACGCCGTGCGGCGTCGCGAAGAAGACGACCTCGCATGCGCCAAGGTGCGCGTCCGTCGGATCGCAGAACGCGAGATCGTAGCGCCCGCGCAGGCTCTGGAACATCTGGTCGACGCGCGTCCCCGCGTCCTTCCGCGATGTGATCACGCGCACGTCCGCTTCGGGATGCTGGGCGAGAAGCCGCAGCAATTCGACACCCGTATAACCGGTGCCGCCGACGATGCCGATCTTGATCATGTCGCTCCTGCGTTGCTTCCAGGATTCCAGCGCAGGGCAGCCGCCGACAATCGCATGACCCCGCGAGCCTGAAGCAAAGCCGCCTCGCTGCGAGACGGCGTTGCTGTTTCGCTCTCGCCGCAGGGCGAGCGCCCGGACGAGGGGGCTAGCGCTTCGAGAACTGCTTGCGCTTGCGCGCCTTGTGGAGGCCGACCTTCTTGCGTTCGACCTCGCGCGCATCGCGCGTGACGAGGCCGGCTTTCGACAACGTCGGCTTCAATTGCGCGTCATAGTCGATCAGCGCGCGGGTGATGCCGTGGCGAACCGCGCCGGCCTGACCCGATTCGCCGCCGCCGATGACGTTGACCATGATGTCGAACGTCTTTTCGTGGCTCGTGAGGACGAGCGGCTGCCGGACGACCATCCGCCCGGTTTCACGCGTGAAGAATTCGTCGATGGGCTTGTCGTTGACGACGATCCTGCCGTCGCCGCGCTTCATGAACACGCGCGCGACGGAAGTTTTTCGCCGCCCGGTGCCGTAGTGGTAGTTGCCGATCATTTCGCTCTTCGGGTCAGTATGGAAGCCGCCATCCGGCCACCGTTGGGGGTTGACGATGCCGATCAGATTTCGAGCGCCTTCGGCTGTTGCGCCGAATGCGGGTGCGCCGGGCCGGCATAGCACTTGAGCTTTTTGATCATCGCGTAGCCGAGCGGCCCTTTGGGCAGCATGCCCTTGACCGCCTTCTCGAGGGCGCGCCCCGGAAAACGGGCCTGCATTTCGCTGAACGTCGTCGTCGTGATGCCGCCGGGATAGCCGCTGTGGCGATGATAGAGCTTGGTGTCGGTCTTGGTGCCGGTGACGCGGATCTTGTCGACATTGGTGACGACGATGAAGTCACCGGTGTCGATGTGCGGCGTGTAGATCGGCTTGTGCTTGCCGCGCAGGCGCGATGCGATCTCGGTCGCCAGCCGGCCCAGCACCTTGTCGGACGCGTCGACGACGTACCAGGCGCGCGTAAAGTCACGCGGGCGTGCCGAGTAGGTCTTCATGATGGGTGATTCCCTGGATTGGCCCTCCGCCGCACGGCGGACA
>JALYSS010000177.1 GCA_030854685.1 Pseudomonadota bacterium
AAGATCGCCTACGACCTGCTGTTGCTGGCGCTCTTTCGGCGCCACGCGTCCGCACGATGATCGCGCCCCCCGGGTCCCTGACGTTCCGGACCGTCGCGAACTCGACGTTGAAGAGCTGCCGTGCGCCCCGTTCTTCCCACTGGCGCAAAGCGATCGACGACACTAAAATGCCGATGGCAGCCGAATCGCGGTTCCCGCGCGTTCGACAGGGGAACAGCGTTGCTTCCGGGCACGTCCAACGCAAGGGCACGCGCCCAATAACTCAACGGAGAGCCAGGACGGCCGACAATCCCGGTGGCTATGTGTGGCTGTCGCTGCTCACGATTCTGATGCTGCCGGTTTCCGGGTGGCCTACGATTCGGCGCGGGATCGCTGTGAGTCGATGCACGGGGCTGCCGAAGATCAGTGCATCGCCGCCGCACGCGCCCGCTTTCATCGGTAAGGCTTGCTGACGACCCGGGTGGGCGGCGCACGTCCGCCCGGTTGCGGTTCCAGATTCGAGCATCGCGCGCGGCGAACTGCGAGACCTTCGCCTTACCCTGTTGCCGACGCGTGTAGCATGTCGCTTCCGTAACGCGTTGCACCTCGCCATTCACGACGTTGCGCCACCGCTGATCGACGCGGTTGGCGCAACGCTCATTCTCCTGTCCGCAGAATCCTCGATGTCCCACGGCGAAGTCGAATCCGCGTACGCGTGGACGCGTCTTTCCGTCACGCTGATACTGTCGACGATCGGCGGCGTCGGCATGTGGTCCGTCGTGGTCGCGTTGCCTACCGTGCAGGCCGAATTCGCGGTCGCGCGTGCGGATGCGTCGTTGCCGTACACGCTGACGATGATCTGCTTCGGCGTCGCCGGCATCGGAATGGGCCGGCTGTCGGATCGTTTCGGCATCATGATCCCGGTCGCCCTCGGCACCGTCCTGCTTGCAGCCGGATACGTCGCCGCGGCCTTCGCCCCCAGCCTTTGGTACTACGCGCTTGCGCAAGGGCTGTTGATCGGCGCGGGCAGCTCGGCGACGTTCGCGCCGTTGCTCGCCCACACGTCGCTATGGTTCGTACGCCGGCGCGGCATCGCGATCGCAATTTTTGCGAGCGGCAATTACCTCGCCGGCACCGTCTGGCCACCGATCGTCGAGCATTTCATCCGCACCAATGGGTGGCGCAGCACGTACATCGGCATCGCGATCTTCTGCATGGCAGCGATGTTGCCGCTCACGTTGCTGTTGCGAAGGAAGCCGCCGCTTTCCGACAACCCGGGCGCGCCGATCGCCGCGCGCGCGCACTCGCCCCAATCGCTGGGCCTGTCGAGCAACGCGCTGCAGGCGTTGCTGATCATCGCCGGTCTTGCCTGCTGCGTCGCGATGTCGATGCCGCAGGTACACCTCGTCGCGTATTGCAGCGACCTGGGCTACGGCCCGGCGCGCGGGGCGCAGATGCTGTCGCTGATGCTGGCGTGCGGCATTGTCAGCCGGCTGGTCTTCGGCGGAATCTGCGACCGCATCGGCGGGTTGCGCACGCTGCTGCTCGGATCGACGCTGCAAGGCATGGCGCTGCTGCTGTTCCTGCCGTTCAACGGACTCGTATCGCTTTACGTCATATCCGCGCTGTTCGGCCTCTTCCAGGGCGGCATCGTTCCGGCATACGCGATCATCGTCCGCGAATATTTCAGCCGTGCCGAAGCCGGCGCGCGCGTTGCGATCGTCATTGCCGCAACGCTCTTCGGGATGGCGATCGGCGGATGGATGTCGGGCGAGATTTTCGACCTGACGGGCTCGTATCGCGCGGCGTTCGTCAATGGCCTGCTGTGGAATCTCGTCAACGTGTCGATTGCGACCTGGTTGCTGCGGCGCTCGATCGGACAGCTCGCGCTTGCGCACTCGCGATGATGCGTTGGTGAGCGATCGGCTAACGCAACGCGCGCGTCACGCGCTCGCCAAATCGAGCTCCTGCGTGTCGACCTCGTCGAGCGCCAGGCGCGTTGCGGCGATCAATTCGTCGAGTTGCGCAAGCGACGTCGCGCTGGCGATCGCTGCGGTGACGCCCGGCCGCCCCATCAGCCACGCAAGAGACACCTCCGCGGGCGTTGCGTGGAGCCGCACCGCCACGTCGTCGAGTGCGTCGAGAATCCGCAATCCGCGTTCATTGAGAAATTTCTTCATCCCGGGTCCCCGAGGGCTCTTCGCGTAGTCCGCTTCCGTTCGGTACTTGCCGGTGTGGAATCCCGCCGCAAGCGAAAAGTACGTTATTACGCCGATGTCCTCGCGAAGACACAGGTCGCGCAAGTCGCCTTCGAACGTATCGCGGTCGTACAGGTTGTACGGCGGTTGCAGCGTTGCATAGCGAGGCAAGCCGTCGCGCGCGCTGACTTCGAGTGCTTGCGCCAGCCGTGCAGCCGTGAGGTTCGACGCGCCGATGGCTCTTACCTTGCCTTGCTGGATCAGCCGCGCATAGGCGTCGAGCGTTTCGTCGAACGGCGTCTTCACGTCGTCCCAGTGCGACTGGTAGAGATCGATCGCATCGACTCGCAAGCGGCGCAACGATTCGTCGGCGGCCTGCATGATGTAGTCACGGCGCAGGCACTTTTCGCCCTGCCCCATATCCGAGCCGACCTTGGTTGCAACGACGACGTCGTCGTGCCGTCGCCGCTTCGCGATCCAGCGGCCAATGATCGCCTCCGATTCGCCGCCCTGATGCCCCGGCACCCAGCGCGAATACGAGTTCGCCGTATCGATCAGATTGCCGCCGGCGTCGACAAACGCGTCGAGCAGCCGGAAGGATGTCGCTTCGTCAGCGGTCCATCCGAAGACATTTCCGCCGAAAGCCAGCGGCGCAACCTCGAATCCCGTTCGGCCAAGTTTGCTTCGTTTCATCGATCGCCTCATCGGTGCTTGTTATTCGTGCACGAATCGCAGGGACGTTGCGCAGCGCTCGCGGGCACTCAAGGCCGCCCCGCCCGTTTCAGGCGATGTCTTCGGAGCCGATCTCGCCGGGAACGACTTCGTCGATGTAGCACCAGACCCAATGCTCGCCCGGCGCGAGCGAGCGAATGAGCGGATGGTGCGACCGACGAAAATGTCCGGTGGCATGCCTGTTCTTCGACGAGTCGCAGCAACCGACGTGTCCGCACTCGAGGCACAGTCGAAGATGCATCCACGTGTCGCCCTTCCTCACGCATTTCTCGCAGACGCCTGTGTGCGTCTGCGTCACCTTGATCTCGTCGAGATGCGCGCATGCAGCCGCCATCGATCCTCGGTCAATCCGGAACTTCAAGAACCACGATCACCGTTCGAGCGCCGCACGGTCCCAGTGTGCGAGATCGGCGCCAGCGGCATAAGTCGAATCGCAGAAATCGACCAGAGCGGCGCTCGGTGACCGGGCCGTCCGCACGGCGTCGTACATCAGGATGTATTCGCCGAGTTTCGCGTCGTACGAGGCCTGGTCCGGAGCCATCTTGTGCTGCTTGAATCCCGCGGGCTCGGGCGCCGCGTACGAGTAAAAGGCGGCGTCCGCGACGTCGCCGCTACCCGGCCAGAATCCCACGCTGCTGACTTCATGCGAATACGCCTCGCGCGTGATCGCGTCGGCGCCCGGTCGCGCGGGCGCACGCCGGCCGGAGAACCGGGTCACCGCGAGATCGAAGCTACCCCAGAAAAACTGCACCGGGCTGCATTTGCCGATGAAGCTCGACCGGAATTCGTTGAAAACGCGACCGACCGTCACGAGGACGCGCCAGAAGCGATGCGCGTAGTCCGGGTCATAGCTTGCGTGCACGCGATCCTCATCGAAGGGAATCGGATGCGCAATCTCGACGGGCATTTTCCAGATCGTGACGTCGATGCCGGTCGTGCGCAGCATTTCCATGACCGCGCGATGGAAATCCGCGACGCTGCGCGGCTCGAGCGGCAATGACCGCACCGCGCCGTCGCTCGTTTGCAGCACCAGCGCGTGCCCGACGAAGTCGAACCGCATTTCGAAGGCGCGCCCACCATAGGGTATCGACGAAGTCGTAAGGCCGCGCGCATCGACATAAAGCGGCACATTCCACCAATGATTCACGAGGGGTGTAAGTGCGAGGCGCACCTTGCCGACGATCTGCGTCCACAGGTGAAGCGTGGCGCAGGTATCCCGCCATTCCGCGAGCGGCAACGGAGGCCAGCACTGCGGCAGGTCGTCGTGCGAGCGCAAATCGTTCACGATGTTCGATTCCTCTTGTGTGTTCCGGCGAAACGCGATCGTCATCGTTTCTGCCCGCTGGTCCGTTACCGCGGTTCCGCGGCGCACCGCATAGCGTACAGCGCGGCCCCTGCCGCGAGCAGCGCGCCTCCTTCCAGAACGGAAGTCAGCGGCAGGCTGAACGCCAGCAGCGCACATCCGACGAGGCCGGCAACCGCGAGTACCCGCGGCCAACGGCGCTCGTGCGGGCGAAGTGTCAGGGATGACGCGTTGGCGATCGCGTAATAGGCGAGCACCGCGAACGAGCTGAAGCCGATCGCACCGCGAACGTCCGCAACGAGCACGATGGCGGCGACCGTCGCACCGACCAGCAGTTCCGCGTGGTCGGGAATGCGATAGCGTGAATGCACGGACGCGAGGAACTTCGGCAGATCGCCGTTCCCCGCCATCGCGAACGCCGTACGACTGACGCCGGCAAGGAGCGAAAGCAGAACGCCGAGCGACGCGACGATCGCGCCAATGCGGACGGCTGGCGACAACTCCGACCAGCGGCCGCCCGCAATCGCTGCTACGAGCGGCGCCGGCGCGCGCGCAATTTCCACCGCGCCGACGGCGAGCAGCGCCGTGATGGCGACCGCGGCGTACACGAGCAGCGTTATGCCGAGAGCGAGTGGAATGGCGCGTGGAATCGTGCGCGCCGGATCGATCACTTCCTCGCCGAGCGTCGCGATGCGCGCGTAACCGGCGAATGCGAAAAACAGGAATCCCGCCGCCTGCAGTATTCCATGCACGCCACCCGCCAGCGTCGGTTTTGCCCGGGAGAGCTCCACCTGCCCGCCGAATGCCGCCGCGAACACAACGAGTGCGAGACATGCGAGCACGACGGCGACGATGATGCGCGTCGCCGCCGCCGTCTTCGCCACGCCGAAATAATTGATGGCCGTCATCGCGACGACCGCCGCGAACGCAAGCGGTCGCGCCAGCGACGGCGCCGCATAGTAGGCGAACGTCAGCGCCATCGCGGCGCAGCTCGCCAGTTTGCCGATGACAAATCCCCACCCGGCCAGGAATCCCCAGAACGGACCGAGTCGCTTGCGCCCGTACACGTAGGTGCCGCCCGACTCCGGATAAAGCGCGGCGAGTTCGGCGGACGACGTCGCATTGCAATACGCGACGAACGCGGCGACGAGCAGACCAACCAGCAGCCCGGCGCCGGCGGCTTCCGCAGCCGGACCGAGCGTCGCGAAGATGCCGGCGCCGATCATCGCGCCGAGGCCGATCACGACAGCATCGCCGACGCCGAGCTTGCGGGCGAGCCGGCTGGCGATGGGGTCGGACTCGACTTTTCGGAAACGTTCGATCAGTGCACAATCCTTGGCGGAAAAGTCCAATCTGACCCCAAAACGAAATGCTCGATCTCGTCATCGATCAGCGCAGCCGTGACCTCGGCGGATTCACGGTCGGCCGCATCCTTCCGTACGCCCGGCGCCGAATGGTGGGCCCGTTCGTTTTCTTCGATCACTTCGGACCGCTCCATTTCGAACCCGGCATTCCTCGCAGCGTCGATGTGCGGCCGCATCCGCACATCGGACTCTCGACGCTCTCGTACCTGTTCGAAGGCGAGATCATGCATCGCGACAGCCTGGGCTCCGAGCAGCCGATTCGACCGGGTGAAGTGAACTGGATGACGTCTGGACGCGGAATAACGCATTCGGAACGGTTCGAGCGCGCCCGCGCGGAAGGCGGCCCGATGCACGGCATCCAGGCATGGGTTGCGCTCCCGGTCGAGCATGAGGAAGTCGAGCCATCGATTGCGCATTATGGCGGCGCCGATCTGCCCGCCCGCGAAAGCGACGGATTATGGGCGCGGCTCGTCGCCGGCGAAGCGTTCGGCGCGCGTGCGAATGTCGCTACGTATTCGCCGTTGTTCTACGTCCACTGGCGATTGCAGAGCGGCGCGCGTGCGCAATTACCCGCCGAGTACCCTGAGCGGGCGGCGTTCGTCGCAAGCGGAACCATCGACGTGGATGGACAACGTTTCGTCGCGGGACAAATGCTCGTATTCGCGCCAGGGAAGCCCGTGGTGTTGATCGCGACGACGACGGCGACGATCATGCTGCTCGGCGGCGAACCGATCGGCGAGCGGTTCATCGAGTGGAATTTCGTCTCGTCGTTCAGGGATCGGATCGAGCAGGCAAAAGCCGATTGGCGCGCCGGTCGAATGAAGTTGCCCGATCACGACAGCCAGGAATTCATTCCGCTGCCCGCTGACCCGGCGTCGCCCGCCAATCCGATGTCGTAACCTCGCGCATCAGCGCGCGCGCTCCAGCGAGGAAGTCCACTTTCCCTGGCGGGCGAGGCTGTTCATCCGCAACCGGTGCACGAACACTCGCTGTGCGGGAGCGACGTTCTTCGCGTCGCCCGCCCACAACTGCATCACCGGATCCTGCAATGCGCGCGCAAACGAGAACGACAGCACCCACGGCGCGCGCGGATCCATCGAAGTGATGGCGTTGAGATTCGCCGTGGCATCCTCGGGGCTTTGGCCTCCCGAGAGAAAGTTGATCGCCGGGACGCTTGCTGGAACCGTCCTGCGGAGCACCTCGAGCGTCGCGGCCGCAACTTCTTCCGGCTTCGATTTCCGCGGATTGTCCTTGCCCGGAACGACCATATTGGGCTTCAGCACGATGCACTCGGGTATGACGCGAT
>JALYSS010000229.1 GCA_030854685.1 Pseudomonadota bacterium
CGCACCCATCGCTGTAGAGTACACGTCCCCGAGCGCGAACACGTGGCCAACTTCGATGCCGCGGACGATCGACAACGTTCCGTTGCCGTCGGGAGATGGATCGCCGTCCACGACGTTGCGAATGTCAGCGACGAGATCCGGTTCGCGGCAGTCGCGGCCAAAATTGACTCCGCGCAAATGGTAGTCGGCCTCGTTCGCGCCGCAGACGAAGTCGCTCATCACCGCGACCTGCCGATCGGCGATCAGCGGCATGTCCGCCGGGATGCCGACGGGCCCGAGATAACCGGGCCGGCACCCGGTTGCCGCGACGATCTCCGTCTCGCTCGCCCACCGCCATTCGCCGAGGTCCGGCAGCTTGCCGATCTTCACTTCGTTGCCCATGTGATCGCCGCGCACGAGAAGCATCTGCACGCGATCCTGTGCGTGGATCAGCAGGCATTTCGCCGTGCGCGAGAGCGGAAGTCCGAGAAGTTCCGCCACTTGTTCACACGTCGATTTCCCTGGCGTCGGTACCCGTTGCAACGCTTCGGATGCCGCAGCGCGGGGATGCTGCGGCGCGACGCCTTCGGCCTGCTCGACGTTTGCCGCGTAATCGGATCCGTTGCTATAGGCGATCGCGTCCTCGCCCGATTCGGCGAGCACCTGGAATTCGCGCGATGCGAAACCGCCGATCGCGCCGGTGTCCGCTTCGACGGTGCGAAACTCGAGGTCGAGTCGCGTGAATATGCGCGTGTATGCATCGTACATCGCCCGATAGGATTTCATCAGCGCATCGCGGTCGACGTCGAACGAATACGCGTCCTTCATCAGGAATTCGCGCCCGCGCATCACGCCGAAGCGCGGCCGGATTTCGTCGCGGAACTTGACCTGGATCTGGTACAGGTTGACCGGCAATTGCCGATAGCTGCGGATGTCCTTGCGGACGATGTCGGTCATCACCTCTTCGTGCGTCGGCCCAAACAGGAAATCGCGCTGCTGGCGATCCTTGATCTTCAGCAGCAGCGGGCCGAACTTGTCCCAGCGGCCGGTTTCTTCCCACAACTCGGCCGGCAGGATGTGCGGCAGATACGATTCGAGGGCGCCCGCGCGATTCATTTCCTCGCGCACCACTTGCTCGACCTTGCGCAACGTGAGGAGGCCGAGCGGCATCCAACTGTAGATTCCGGACGAGACCTTCTTGATCATCCCCGCGCGCAGCATGAGCTTGTGGCTCACGACTTCCGCTTCGGCAGGCGCTTCCTTCAGTGTGCTGAGATAGAACTTCGAGACGCGCATCGACTCCGCCGGGGAACATGCGAGGACGACGATTTTATCGTTCTTCCGGTGCGCGATCGGCATGCGTGCGAGAATCGGCGTTCTTCGCGTGTCCGCTTCATCCTCGAATCGCATGTCAGTCTCCGATCTCGCCGACCCACGCGTCTGGCCTGCCGAACCTGCCGGCAATCCGTGGATCGCCGAGCTTCACGCGTCCGCGGAAGCGGCGATCGATGCGTCGACCGGCCGCGAAGCCGATGCGTTCGACGCGAACGCACGACACTCGCTGGAGGTGGCGCTTGCAACGTCGAACGGCAGCGACCTTGCAACGATTTTTTCGAGTGCTCCCTCGGCCGTGGTGGCGCGTCATTCGAGACGGCTCCTCGCCGACGTCGAACGCGGTGACCCTGCGGCGAGCGAAAGCCTGCGCAGGACGCTGTTTGCGATACCGGTGATCCTCGTTGGGGCACTCGAGGCCGGCGCGCAGCCGGTGACGCTGACTGGCGTCCTCCAGGACACGACGCTCGCCAATACTCTGCGCGACGCGCGTGCATTCGGCGGTTGCGAGACATTTGCACTGTCGCCCTCGCTCGTCGCCACGGAGGCGCTCGACATCGCGGCGTTGCCCGCGCTGCTCGCCCGGCGGCACGTGCCGGAAAACGCCGGCGAATTCGCGCCCGGCGCGCTCGATCTGCCGCCTGCGCCGATCGACATCGATACCTGCGTCGAGCGCGTCTACCTGCGCTTCCTTGCCGGCGCCGTACTGACGCCGCCACGCGTCGATCCGCTGCGCGAATCGAACATCGACCGATGGGGGATTCCGTTTTCGCAGTCGCTCACCACGGCGCTTCATGCACCGGGCATTTCGCTGCTCGCGCTTCCGCGTCCGCCGCAGCCGCTCGTGAACGCGGTGCAATCGGGGCGCGCAGCGCAGCGCGAGGTATCGGCGCAAGTGTTTGCGAGCAACGCCATCCGGAAGTTTCGTGCGTCGTATGGCGAACCGACCGCGATCATCAGCGCGCATCGTTGCGCCGATGCGACGGGCGGTGGTGAATTGCGGCTCTCGCTGTCCTCGCCGTTCGCCGCCAGGGAAGCGGAAGGCTTTCGCTGCCCGATCTATCCGTATGAAACGGTGCAGGATGTCGCCGCGATGCTCGACGCACTGCTTCGCGATTGCCAGGTGTCCGATGTACGCATCATGCCGGGCATCCACGCCGACAAGGATTCCGTCACGGGCGGATCGCTGTTTTTCAAGAACGCCGGCGCGTCGACGGGCGAACCGCTGCACTGATCCCGCCCGGCGGCCGCACGCAGGCCGGTGGTCGGTCCCGCCTCGCGTCGCTTGACGCGGCCGATGTCGCGATCGTGACGGCTGGATTCGGCGTTGACAGTGTCATTGGCTTTGAATACCGTATTTGGCATTCGATCCGCGCATTCGAACGCCTGTTCGCGCGAGGCCCATGGAGTTGCGTCGGCGCACAGGTAAGGAGGGGCAGTGGAGCAACTATCGCAACCGATTCGCGTTGTCATCGCGAAAGTCGGGCTGGACGGACATGACCGCGGCGTCAAGATCGTCGCGCGAACGCTGCGCGATGCGGGGATGGACGTTATCTATACCGGTTTGCATCGAACGCCCGAAGAGGTCGTCGAGGCTGCGATCCAGGAAGACGTCGACGTCATCGGTATCAGCATTCTTTCGGGAGCGCACATGACGGTATTTCCCCGGCTGATCAACCTGCTGAAGGAGCGCGGCGCCGAGGACATTCTCGTCGTCGGCGGAGGTGTCATCCCCGACGAGGATCTGCCGAAGCTCAAGGATCTCGGCGTCAGCGATGTGCTGCTGCAGGATACGCCGCCGTCGGCCATCGTCGACATGATCCGGCGCATCGTCGCGGCGCGCGGCGCGCGCTAGCCCAGGCGACCGAGGTCAGGTAACAGGTAACGGAAAACAGCAGCGGCTCGGCCGCCGGTAAACTCATGGAACAATGGTCCTTTCCGCCCCGGTTCGACGCGGACTACCGGCCGCCTGCCGGATCGGCGTACTGGTTTCCGAAACGCGAAACGATGCCAGCCGGCGATCGTGAGAAGGCGATTCTCGAGCGGCTGCAACAGGTGACGCGCTACGCGTTCAAGACGTCGCCGTTCTACCGGCGCAAATGGGAGGCCGTCGGGTTTCATCCGGACCACTTGCGCTCGCTCGAGGATTTCGAGTCGAAGGTTCCGGTCATTACCAAGCAGGATTTGCGCGAGGCGCAGGCGCGTGTGCCGCCGTTCGGCGACTATCTTTGCGTTCCCGTGCAGGACGTTCATCACATTCACGGCACGTCCGGTACCACCGGCCGGCCCACGGTGTTCGCGATCGGCCGCGACGATTGGGATGCGATCGCGAATGCGCATGCGCGAATCCTGTGGGGAATGGGCATTCGTCCCGGCGACGTCGTCTTCGTCGCGGCGATCTTCAGCCTTTACATGGGCTCGTGGGGCACCCTCGCCGGCGCGGAGCGGCTCCGTGCGAAGGCGTTTCCGTTTGGCGCCGGCGCGCCCGGCATGACGGCGCGCGCAGCGATGTGGCTCGACCTCACCAAGCCGGCCGCGCTGTACGCAACCCCGTCGTTCGCATTGCACCTCGCGGAAGTCGCGCGTGGCGAAGGCTACGATCCACGCGACTTCGGGTTGAAGACGACGTTCTTTTCCGGCGAGCCCGGCGCATCGGTGCCGGGTGTCCGCGACCGGCTCGCCGCTGCATACGGCGCGCACGTCGTCGACTGCGGATCGATGGCCGAGATGACGCCGTTCATGCATGTGGCCGGTACGGCCGCGACCGACGGCATGCTGTGCTGGCAGGACATCGTCTACACCGAGGTGTGCGATCCGCAAACCTGTCGCCGCGTGCCGTACGGACAGCGCGGCACGCCGGTGTACACGCACCTCGAGCGAACCTCGCAGCCGATGATCCGGCTCGCGTCCGGCGACCTCACGCTGTGGGAGAACGGTCCGAACCCATGCGGCCGCACGTATCCGCGCCTGCCTCAGGGCATCTTCGGGCGCATTGACGACATGTTCACGATCCGTGGCGAAAACGTCTATCCGAGCGAAGTCGACGCGGTGCTGAATCAGTTGCGCGGCTACGGCGGCGAGCATCGGATCGTCATTACGCGCGAAGGCGCGATGGACGAGCTCATGATCCGCATCGAAATCGCGCCGGAGCACGGCGCGCGCGGTACGAGCGCGCACACGGCGCTCCGCGACGAGGCCGCGCGCAAGCTGCAGAAAATGCTGGGCCTGCGTGCGAAGATCGAAATCGTCGTGCCGGGCACGTTTCCGCGCACCGACTTCAAGGCGCACCGCGTTATCGACGATCGCGAAGTATTTCGCGAGATGAGCGCGCGGCTTGCGTCCTGGAACGCCAACCCATGAGTTTCGCCATGTTCGACGCGCCCCGCATCGCCGATTGCCTTGTCGCTCATTTTCGCCATGGCGATGGCCATTGCTGCGGTTCGCTTCGCGCACTCGACGCGCGGATGCGCGTCTTGGCATGTACGCGAACTTATGGGTTGGCGCACTAGGCCGTCGCGATGGCGTACATCCCGTCGCGCGATCTCGAGCCGCGTGTGCTTGCAGGCGAAACACGTGCGATCGCGCGCCTTCTGTCGCGTGCCGAGTCCGGCGTCGACGAGGCACGTGCGACGCTCGATGCCATGTTCTCGCGCGCCGGACGCGCCCATGTCGTCGGCATCACCGGGGTGCCGGGGAGCGGCAAGTCGACGCTCGTCGCGAAGCTCGCTGCGGCGGTGCGAAAGAGCGGCCGCAAGGTCGCGATCGTCGCCGTCGATCCGTCGAGCCCGTTTTCGGGCGGCGCGATTCTCGGTGATCGGATCCGGATGGGCGAACTGGGCGGCGATCCGGGCATTTTCGTACGCAGCATGGCAACCCGTGGCGCGCTCGGCGGTCTTGCGAGGGGCACGCTCGAAGCCGTCGACATCCTCGACGCGGCGGGCTTCGACATGGTGTTGATCGAAACGGTCGGTGTCGGTCAGGACGAAGTCGAAGTCGCGCGTGCCGCGCATACGACGGTCGTCGTCTCCGCACCGGGATTGGGCGACGACATTCAGGCGATCAAGGCCGGGCTCCTGGAGATTGCCGACATCCATGCCGTCAGCAAATGCGACAAGCCCGACGCGAACAAGACGATCGCGGAGCTCAAGATGATGCTCGCACTGGGTCTGACCCGAATGGACTCGGAGAAATGGGCGCCATCCAAATCGGGGTCGGAGACGCATTTTCCGCAGCCCGCTCAATCGGGATCAGACACCCATTTCTCGCCTGAAACGCCCGGCAAGAAATGGGGGTCTGACCCCTGCGTCATCGCGACGAGCGCCGTGCGAGATCAGGGTGTTGCCGCGCTCCTCGAGGCGATCGACCGCCATCGCGACGCACTGGAGCGAAGCGGCGAGATCGAGGCGCGGCGCGCGTCGATCGCCGAACGCCGCTTGCTGGTTGCCGGTGAAGCGATCCTGCGCGATCAGTTCGTGCGCCACCGCGACGGCAAGCTTTCGTCATTGCTCGAACAACTGCGCGTGCGGACGCTGTCGCCGCATGCCGCGGCGCGGCAACTGCTGCGCGAACTGCACCTTGGAGGTGATGCATGAACGATTCGACGGTCTCGCCGTCCGCAGGTCCCGACCCGCGCGCCGCGCTCGCGGAGCAGGTCGATGCGTGGGAGAAGAACGAGGTCGCGAACTTCGTGAAACGCGCACCCGAGCGAGCCGAGCACTTCGAGACGCTCGGAGGCTTTCCGGTCAAGCGGACGTATACCGCGCTCGACGTCGCCGATACGCCGCTCGCGGACATCGGCT
>JALYSS010000254.1 GCA_030854685.1 Pseudomonadota bacterium
CGTACATCCTGGCGCATAGTCGAGCGCGCGCGGCGATCGTGTCGGCCGCGTTGCTGCCCGCACTCGAACGCGCGATGCAAAGCGGATCGCCCGACGTCGAGACGGTGTGGGTCATCGGATCCGCGGACACGCTGCCGACAGGTCGACGCGATTTCAACGCGGATCTCGCGAATGCGCAGGCCGCAAAGTCCGTCGGAACGCACGCCGACGACGCGGCGTTCTGGCTCTATTCATCGGGTTCGACCGGGGCGCCGAAAGGAACCGTCCACACGCATGCGAACGCGTACTGGACCGACGTGCTGTACGCGAAGAACGTTTTGCAGCTCACGCCAGACGACGTCTGCTTTTCCGCGGCGAAACTCTTCTTCGCCTACGGGCTCGGTAACGCGCTGACGTTTCCGCTGTCTGCCGGCGCCACGACGTTGCTGATGGCCGAACGCCCGACGCCGCAAGCGGTTTTCCGCCGCCTGACCGAGCAGCGTCCCACGGTGTTCTTTGGCGTACCGACACTCTATGCCGCCATGCTCGCGTCGCCCGAATTGCCGCCGCGATCTGCCGTCGCGATGCGGGTTTGCGTGTCAGCCGGCGAAGCGCTGCCGCGGGACATCGGTGAGCGCTACACCGCGCATTTCCACTGCGAGATTCTCGACGGTATCGGCTCGACGGAGATGCTGCACATCTTCCTGTCCAACCGCGCGGGGCAGGTGCATTACGGAACGACCGGCGTCCCCGTGCCGGGCTACGACATCGAGTTGCGCGGCGAGGACGGCCGGCCGGTCGCCGACGGCGACGTGGGTGACCTGTACATACGCGGGCCCAGTGCCGCGCTGCTGTATTGGACGAACCACGACAAGTCGCGCGCGACATTCCAGGGTGCGTGGACGAAAAGCGGCGACAAGTACCTGCGGCGCGAAGACGGATGCTACGTCTATGCCGGTCGCGCCGATGACATGCTCAAGGTGAGCGGACTCTATGTGTCGCCGTTCGAAGTCGAAGCCGTCCTCGTGCAGCATCCGGCCGTGCTCGAGGCGGCCGTCATCGGCAAGGCGGACGCCGATGGCCTGACCAAGACCAAAGCCTTCGTCGTGCTGAAATCCGGCCAGCCATTCGACGCCGGACTCGAGGACGCGCTGAAGTCGTTCGTCAAGGGCAAGCTCGCGTCGTACAAGTATCCGCGCTACATCGAGTTCATCTCCGAATTGCCGAAGACAGCCACCGGCAAGATCCAGCGTTTCCGGCTGCGCGAGCGCGAGTGAGGGCAAGCGCGTCGTGACCGAGGTTTCGTTCGTCGACATTCCGTTCGACGGGCGTACGGTCAGCATCGAATACGGGTGGATCGCGCCTGCGCGCACGGCGGCGCCGCTCGTCGTGTTCCTGCACGAGGGACTCGGCTCGCTTTCGATGTGGAAGGATTATCCGGAGCGCCTGTGCAACGCCGGGGGCTACCGCGGTCTCGTGTTCTCGCGCGCCGGCTACGGGCGATCCACGCGTCGCGCTCCCGACGAACACTGGCCGGTCGACTTCATGCACGCGCAGGCGCGCGAGGTGCTGCCCCGGCTTTTCGAGCGGCTGCGCGTGGGGGCCGACGGTACGAAGCCTTGGCTTTGCGGCCATAGCGATGGAGGATCGATCGCCCTGATTCATGCGGCCGACTTTCCGGCCGCCGTCGCCGGTGTCGTCGCGGTTGCGCCGCACGTCTTCGTCGAAGACCTGTCGATCCGCAGCATCGCTGCCGCTCGCGAGGCTTACCTGTCAACCGACGTCAAGGTGCGGCTCGCGCGCTACCACGATGATCCGGATTCGGCATTCTGGGGCTGGAACGACATCTGGCTCGATCCGCGGTTTCGCGCGTGGTCAATCGAAGCTATGCTTCGCCACCTGCGATGTCCCATACTCGCGGTGCAGGGCGAGGATGACGACTACGGAACGCTCGCGCAGATGGAAGCCATTCGGCGCGGTGTGCCGCGGGCCGAAGTCGTCGTGTTATCGAACTGCGGCCACTCGCCGCACCGCGATCAGCCGGAAGCGCTGACGCGAGCCGTTGTCGATTTCATCGTGCGCCATCCAGCGGCGCGGACTTGCCAAGGAGAAATGCAATGACTGTCCGCCATGCAGCACTCGCGCGCGCTATGCTCGCGGCCGCGTTGTGTCTCACTGCCGTGGGCGCCGATGCGCAGAGCAGGATCAAGATCGGCTTCATGCTGCCTTACACCGGCACGTATGCGGCACTCGGAACCGCCATCGAAAACGGATTCAGGCTGTACGTGCAGGAACAGGGCGGCAGGCTCGGCGGGCGCGACCTCGAATTCTTCAAGGTCGACGACGAGTCGGATCCGTCGAAGGCCGTCGACAACATCAACAAGCTGATCAAGCGCGACAACGTCGACGTCGTCGTCGGCACCGTGCATTCGGGTGTCGTCATGGCGATGGCCAAAGTCGCGAAGGACACGAACACGCTGCTCATCATTCCCAACGCCGGCGCACGCGCGGTGACCGGTGCGATGTGCGCGCCGAACATCTTTCGCAGCTCGTTCTCGAACTGGCAGCCCGGGTACGCGATGGGCAAGGTCGCGGGCGATCTTGGCGCGAAGAAGGTCGCGACGATCACGTGGAAATACGCAGCCGGCGACGAATCGGTCGAAGGCTTCAAGGAAGGGCTTGCGACCTCCGGCGGTCAGGTCGTCAAGGAACTGACGCTGCCTTTTCCCAACGTCGAGTTCCAGGCGCTGCTGACCGAAATCGCGGCGACGAAGCCCGACGCCGTCTACGCGTTCTTCGCCGGCGGCGGTGCCGTGAAGTTCGTGAAGGACTACGCCGCCGCGGGCCTCAACAAGACGATTCCGCTCTATGGCCCGGGCTTCCTGACCGATGGCACGCTCGAGGCGCAAGGCGTCGCGGCGCAGGGATTGCTGACGACGCTGCACTATGCCGACGGTCTCGATGTGCCGAAGGACAAGGCGTTTCGCGCCGGCTACAGCAAGGCCTACAAGATGGCGCCGGACGTTTACGCCGTTCAGGGTTATGACGCCGCCCAGATGCTCAACGTGGGTCTCACGGCCGTTAAAGGCGACGTCGCCAAGCGGAACGATCTCGTCGCGGCGATCGAGAAGGCCCACATCGACAGCCCGCGGGGCATGTTCACGCTGTCGAAGTCGCACGATCCGGTGCAGGACATCTATCTGCGCAAGGTCGTAGGCAACGAGAACAAGGTCGAAGGCGTCGCGGTCAAGGCGCTCGCCGATCCGTCGCCGGGCTGCAAGATGTAACGGCGGTTCGGGTCGACAGACGCGCCATGACAAAGTAGGGTCAGACTCGACTTTTGGCGATTATCCCGACCAGCGCCGACGCCGCCGACAAAAGTCGAGTCTGACCCTACTGAGTCTGACCCTACTTTGTCACGGATGGATTTCGCGGTATTCCTCGTCCAGTGCCTGAACGCGGTCCAGTACGGGCTGCTGCTGTTCCTCGTCGCGAGCGGCCTGACGCTGATCTTCGGCATCCTCGGCGTCATCAATCTCGCGCACGGAAGTTTCTACATGATCGGTGCGTACCTTGCGTATGGGCTCGCACCCTGGACCGCGGCGCATCTCGGCGGCGGCTTCTTCAGCGCGCTGGGCCTCGGACTCGTGCTGTCGGTCGTCTTCGGATACCTGCTCGAATGGGGGTTCGTCAGCTATCTCTACGAACGCGAGCACCTGCAGCAGGTACTGATGACGTACGGGCTGATCCTCGTTTTCGAGGAGCTTCGCAGCATCCTGCTCGGCGACGATGTGCACGGAGTGGCGGCGCCCGACTGGCTCGCCGGCAGCGTCCAGCTCGGCAGCGTGATGACGTATCCGGTGTACCGGCTGTTCATGTCCGGCGTGTGCATCGTCGTCGCACTCGTGCTCTACGCGATCATCGCGCGCACGCGCCTCGGCATGGCGATACGCGCGGGTGCCTCCAACCGCGAGATGGTGCAATCGCTCGGCGTCGACATCCGGCTGCTCTACCGGATCGTGTTCGCGGCCGGCGTCGCGCTCGCAGTACTGGCCGGCATGATCGCCGCCCCCGTTTCGTCGGTGTATCCGGGCATGGGCAACCAGGTGCTGATCCTCTCGTTCGTCGTCGTCGTGATCGGCGGCATCGGCTCGATCCGCGGCGCATTGCTCGCGTCGCTGATCGTCGGATTCGCCGATACGTTCGGCAAGGTGCTCATCCCGCAGACGGCCGGCATCCTCGTCTATCTGCTGATGGCGGTGATCCTGTTGTGGCGGCCCGAAGGGCTGTTCAAGACGGGTTGACATGAGCATCGCCGGGCCGCCCCAAGATGCGAACAGCTCCCCCTCGGGGGGCAGCGCAGCGGCGACAGCCGCAAGCGTGGGGGTCCTACGCATCGCCGGGCCGCCCCAAGATGCGAACAGCTCTCCCTTGAGGGGCAGCGCAGCGGCCGTATTGGCGAATGCGGCCGCAAGCGTGGGGGTCCTTCGCATCGCCGGGCTGCGCGTGTGGCCGCTCGCCGTCGCGCTCATCGCGCTTGCGACGTTCCCCCATGTCGGCGGACAGTTCTACGTCGACCTCGTGCTCACAATAATGATCCTCGCGATTTTCGCGCTGTCGCTTGAGCTGCTCGTCGGTGGCACAGGACTGGTGTCGTTCGGCCATGCGGCGTTCTTCGGCATCGGCGCCTATGCGACAGCGCTGCTTTCGCCGAGCGTGTCGCCGCCGTCACTCGCATGGCTGCTGCCCGCCGTCCTGATCATCACCGCGCTCGCCGCGCTCGCGATCGGCGCATTGTCGCTTCGCACGCGCGGCATCTACTTCATCATGGTGACGCTCGCGTTCGCGCAGATGGTGTACTTCGTCTTTCACGACATGGAGTTCGCGGGCGGCAGCGACGGACGCTATCTCTACGTGAAACCGGTCCTCGCAATCGGTGGCGTCACGTTGCTCGATCTCGATCGCCCGCGTACGTTCTATTACGTGACGCTCGGCTGTCTTTGCGCCGTGTACGCGCTGCTGGCGCTGCTTCGCCGCTCGCGCTTCGGACACGCGCTCGCCGGCATCAAGTCCAACGAGCAGCGGATGCGGGCGGCGGGATTCTCGACCTATCCCTACACGCTCGTCGCCTTCATGCTATCCGGAACGCTCGCCGGCATCGCGGGTTTTCTCCACGCGGTCAAGGACGGATTTGTCAATCCCGAGATCCTCGCCTGGCATCAGTCGGGCGCGGTGCTGCTGATGCTGATCCTCGGCGGCATCGGCACGCTGCGCGGGCCGGTGGTGGGCGCGTTCGTGTTCGTGCTGCTGAAAGAGCTGTTCCAGTCGGAAGCGCTGTTCGGCGGCTTCGCCCGGCACTGGCAATTGCCGCTCGGGCTCACGATCATAGCGTGCGTCGCGCTGATGCCCGGCGGCGTCATCGGACTGCCCGCGCAACTGCGGCGCGTCCGGAGGCCTGTGCGGCATGCTGGATGAAATCCTGCTGACTGCGACCGAGCTTTCGCGTCGCTTCGCCGGCCTCATCGCCGTCGACCGCGTATCACTCACGCTCGCACGCGGCGAAGTGCATTCGATCATCGGCACCAATGGTGCGGGCAAGTCCACGTTGATCAATGTGCTGGCGGGCGAAATCGCGGCGACCGGTGGTCGCGTGCAGTTGCAGGGACGCGATGTGACGCGCTGGCCACAGCCGCGGCGTGCGCGTGCCGGGCTCGGTCGCAGCTACCAGCGGACGACGATCTTTCCGCGTTCGACGGTCTTCGAGAACTGCCGGCTCACGGCGCAGGCGCATTACCAGCATCCATTCGACTGGTGGAGCGCGGCCGCACGCTGTCCCGACAGCACGCGGCTTGCAGAGCTGGCGATCGAGCAGGCCGCACTGACCGCGCAGGCGCATCGGATCGCAGGCACGCTCTCGCATGGACAGAAACGGCAACTCGAAATCGCGATGTGCCTCGCGACCGCGCCACACGTACTGCTGCTCGACGAGCCGCTGGCCGGCATGGGACCCGAGGAGACCGAACGCATGCTTACGCTTATGGCCGGATTGAAGCGTGGCCATGCGATCCTGCTCGTCGAACACGACATGGACGCGGTGTTTCGCATCGCCGACCGAATCACCGTGATGGTCAACGGCGCGGTCATCGCATCCGGAGAACCGGACGAGATTCGCGGCAACGCGGCCGTCCAGTCGGCGTACCTCGGCGAAGAAGAGGAGACGCGCGAGCCCGCGCGCGTCGACCAGGCGTTGTAATTCGCAATGACCGCACAACGCTCCGCAGCCTCGTCGCCGGCGCATCGGGACGCGATGAGCGCGCTCGTCGAGACACGCGAGCTCCACGCACACTACGGTGAAAGCCACGTGCTGCGCGGTGTATCGCTCACGATCAACGCCGGCGAAGCGATCGGGCTGCTCGGCCGCAACGGCATGGGAAAGACTACGCTCATTCGCGCGCTGACCGGCCTCACGCGCGCAACCAGCGGTAGCGTTCTCGTGCATGGTCGCGATTGCACGCATGAGCGGCCGCACCGTATCGCGCGCATGGGCATCGCTTACGTCCCGGAGGGTCGCGGAATATTTCCGACGCTCAGCGTCCGCGAAAATCTGCTGTTCGCGGCGCGTCCCGCGCGCGATTCACGGAGCGAGTGGACTTACGAGCGCGTGCTCGCGACGTTTCCGCGCCTCGCGGAACGGCTCACCATCGGCGGTGATCAGCTCTCGGGCGGCGAACAGCAGATGCTCGCGATAGGGCGCGCGCTGATGACCAATCCGGACCTGCTGATCCTCGACGAGGCTACCGAGGGACTCGCGCCGCAGATCGTCCGCGATATCTGGCGCATCATCGGCGAGATCCGCCAGAGCGGCATCGCATCGCTGCTCGTCGACCGCAACTACCGGCTGGTGCTCGCGCATACCGATCGTGCGCTCGTGATGGAAAAGGGCGTGGTGGTGCTCGAAGGATGGTCGGCGGCGATCGCGCAACGGACCGACGCGCTCGGACGGCACCTCGGCATCCAGTAGTTTCCGCAGTCGCGGCTTGCGCGTTGGGTCATGTCGCGCACGTGGCGCGTGTCACTCCCGCGACCGGGCCTGCAGCGCAAGTGCGCGTGCGTACAAGCCGTCGCGCGGCAATCGAGTCGCGGCGGCGGCTACGCGTGCGGCGCGCGCCGGGGGCAACTCCTCGAGCAGTGCGGAAAGCAGGCGGTCCGCGTCGGCGCCGAGCGCATTGGAAGCGGAATCTTCCGCGGGCGCGTCGACGATCAGCGCGAACTCGCCGCGCACGCGATTGGCGTCCGCGGCGAGCCATGCCTCGGCGTCGGCAAGCGGCATGGTCGCGATCGTCTCGAAGGTTTTCGTCAGTTCGCGGGCGACGGTGAGCGTTCGTCGTCCGTCGAGCGCTCGTGCGAGCTCGGCCAGCGTGTCAGCGATCCGGTGGGGCGCTTCGTAGAACACGAGCGCGACTGGCCACGACGCAATCGTTGTCAGCCATCCGCGGCGCGCCTTCGCCTGCGTCGGCAGGAAACCGATGAATGCGAATCGCTCGGCCACGAGGCCAGCCGCCGAGATCGCCGTCGCAATGGCGGTGGCGCCAGGAATGGGGACGACGCGATGGCCGGCTGCGTGCACGCCACGAACGAGACGCGCGCCAGGATCGCTGATGCCCGGCGTTCCGGCGTCGCTGACGAGCGCGATGCTGCGACCGGCGGCCAGCGCCGCGACCATTGCGTCGACCTGTCGCGCTTCGTTGTGCTGGTGATACGCGCGCGGCCGCGTCGTGATGCCGTAGCGCGCGAGCAACGTCGACGTGACGCGTGTATCTTCGGCGGCGATGATGTCGGCGCTGCGGAGGATGTCGAGCGCTCGCAACGTCAGATCGCGCAGGTTACCGATCGGCGTCGCCACCACATATAATGCCCCGGCATCGGCGCGAAACGCCGCTCCCTCGGCTTCGGGACCGGATGGCGTCGTGGTTTTCTCTCCCGTCATGCGCTCCCCGCTCGGTCTCCCGGCCTTCACATCCCATCCTGCGCGCCGCGCCGTTTGTGCGGTGATGGCCATTCTGTTCGCCGCCGCTGCATTGTCATGCGCATCGGTGCGCCCGGCAACACGCGTTCGGGTCATTTCGCCGCCGGAGGCCGTTGTGCCGGAGCAAGGCGAGGCGAATCCGCCCGGCCCTTACGACGGAGCGCTCCCCGAGACGGTGCCCGCAGCCGCCTTTCCCGCGACGCCTGGCGCTGAAGCGCTCCGTCCAGCGGCGGAGGCGCCTCCCGATGCCGCATCGGTCCAGTCCGGCGGCGATCGCATTCCCTCCCTGCCGACGAGCAATCTGATCGCACTCATCCTGCCGCTCGACGAGCCGGCGTTCCAGCGCGCGGCGAGTGCTGTGCGCGACGGCTTCTTCGATGCCGCCGCCGCCGCCGGCAAGAGCGGCGACTGCATCGTCATCCGACACGGGCGCGACGGGGTCGTCGGCGCATTCCAGGTTGCGCGCGGGAAAGGCGTGCGAGTCGCGGTCGGACCGCTCATTCGCGACGATCTCAAGACGCTCGCGCTCGCGAATGCCGATCTTCCATGGACGCTCGCGCTCAACCAGCTCGACGACGGCACGAAATTGCCGCCCGCGATCTACGCGTTTCCGCTCACCGTCGAAAGCGACGGTCGAACGCTCGCCCGTCATGCGCTCGAGGCCGGCGCCCACTCGATCGACGTCATCGAGGGTGATTCTCCGCTGATGAAGCGCTTGGCGAGCTCGTTCGCCACGGAGTGGACGGCCAGAGGCGGGGAGGCGCCTGCGACGCTGCGCTTCGATCCGGCACCCGAAGCGCTCACGGCATTGCGGCGCACGGTCACCCGCAACGTACCCGACGCGGTATTGCTCGCTATCAACGGCGACCACGCGGCACTCATGAAGCCGTTCATCGGCGGCATCGACGCGTATGCGAGCGGACTCGTATTCGAACGCCCCTCGGCGGCGGTGGCGCATGATCTCGATGGCGTGCGCGTCGTCGAGATTCCCTGGCTCCTCACGCGCGATGCTCCCGAATTCGCGTCGTTCAAGCGTCGCGACTTTGACAGCGATTCCCTCGCACGGCTTTATGCGCTGGGGCTCGACGCATATCGGGTCGCCGCGTCGTTCCAGAACGGACCGCCGGATCGCTTCGAGCTCGACGGGGCGACCGGGCATATCGAGCTCGCGCCGGGCCATGAATTCCAGCGCGCGGGTCGGCTGGGCGTTTATCGCGGCGGCGTGCTGGTCCCGCTCGACGCCGCGCCTTGACGACGGCCGGCGCCCGCGCTGAGGCGTTGGCGGCCGAGTACCTGATGCGGCACGGGCTCGCCATCGTCGAGCGCAATTTTCGCACGCGCTTCGGTGAAATCGACCTGATCGCGCGCGACGGCCGTGTGCTGGTCTTCGTCGAGGTGCGCCTGCGTCGTTCGGCGGCTTATGGCGGTGCGATCGAGAGCATCACGGCGCGCAAGCGCGCGCGCCTCGTCGCGGCCGCGAACGGCTATCTCGCGATGATCGGGCGCGAACCGGCATGCCGCTTCGACGCCATTCTGATGCACGCGCTGGATGCGCACACGATCGAATGGCGGCGCGACATCGTCGGCGTCGACGCGTAGTCGGGTAATTCGGATCAGAGCCGTAATATTCGGCGCAGACTTCGCGTCGAATATTACGGCTCTGACCCCGATTATCCCTGCACGTACTGCTAGAATCCGCCCGCCATGATCGATCACGTCGAGCGCATCCGCGGTCACTTCGCCGACAGCGCGTCGCTGAAGCAGGAAGCGGCGCAGACGATGGCCGTGCCGATCGCGCGTGCGGGCGCCGTGTTGACCGATTGCCTGTTCGCCGACGGCAAGATACTCGCGTGCGGCAATGGCGGTTCGGCGGCGGACGCGCAGCATTTCGCCGCGGAACTCGTCGGCCGCTTCGAGCGCGAGCGTCCCGAGCTGCCTGCGATCGCGCTGACAACCGACGCGTCGCTGCTGACCGCGGTCGCCAACGACTATTCGTTCGAGCAGATTTTCGCCAAGCAGGTGCGCGCGCTTGGCGCGAAAGGCGATGTGCTGCTCGCCATCTCGACCTCGGGCAACTCACCGAACGTGATCGCCGCCGTCGTCGCCGCCCACGAGCGCGAAATGCGCGTCGTCGCGCTGACCGGCAAGGGTGGCGGACGCATCGGTGAACTTCTCGCGTCCGAGGACGTCCACCTGTGCGTTCCGCATACGCGCACGATGCGCATCCAGGAAGTCCACCTGCTCACGATTCATTGCCTGTGTGACGTCATCGACGCCACGCTACTTGGAGACGATGCATGACCCAACGCCCGCTGTTCGCCATATTCGCCGTGATCAGCGTGCTGTCGATGCTGCTATCGGGCTGCATCCCGCTCCTGGTTGCCGGCGCCGTCGGCGGCACGGCGCTCATCGCGACCGATCGCCGCTCGGTCGGCGCGCAGACCGACGACGAGGCGATCGAACTCAAGATCGGCAACAACGTCGGCACGGGCTATGGCGATCGCGTCCACGTAAACATCACGAGCTACAACGGCATCGTGCTGCTGTCGGGAGAGGTACCGACGAAGAATCTGGCGGCAACGATCGGCGAAATCGCGCGGACGACGGCGAAGGTCCGCAGCGTCCACAACGAAATAACGGTCGGACCGGTTGCGGACGTTGGCTCGCGGACGAACGATTCGTACATCACGTCCAAGGTCAAGTCGCGCTTCGTCGAGGCGAACAAGTTTTCCGCCACTCACGTCAAGGTCGTCACCGAGCGGCAAGTCGTGTACCTGATGGGGATCGTGCGCCGCGATGAAGGCGATACCGCCGCGCAAATCGCTGCTACTACGTCGGGCGTCGTGCGCGTCGTCAAGCTGTTCGAATACATCAGCTGA
>JALYSS010000272.1 GCA_030854685.1 Pseudomonadota bacterium
CGATCTCGATGTACTTGCCGCCCTGCAGCATGAACAGGTGACCGACCTTGAACGGCTTGCGCCCGTCGCCGACGAATAGCTGCGTGTCGCGCGTCACGGTTCCCTGATGCACGCGGAATACGCCGAGTTTGCCGACGAAGGGGTCCATGACGACCTTGAAGACGTGCGCGAGCACGTGCTTGCGAGAGTCCGCCGTCGACCGGAACTCGACGCCGTTCTCGCCTTCGCCCTTGATGAAAAGCGGCGGATTGCCTTCGGCGGGATTGGGCGCGAGCTTGACGAGGATGTCGAGCAGCTCGGCAACACCTGCGCCGGTGCGCGCGGACACGAAGCACACCGGAACGAGGTGGCCCTCGCGCAATGCCTTTTCGAACGGTGCATGCAACTGCGCGGGCGCCACTTCGCCCTGCTCGAGGTAAAGCGACATCAACGCCTCGTCGACTTCGACGACCTGGTCGACCAGCGCGCTGTGCGCATCCGACACCGACGAAAAATCGGCTTCGCCGGACGGATTGAAGAAGCAGTCGACGACGCGCCTGCCGCCGTCGGCCGGCAGGTTGATCGGCAGGCATTCCTTGCCGAACGCGCCCTGGATCGCCTCGAGCACGGCGGGAAGATCGACGTTCTCGGCGTCGATCTTGTTGATGACCACGAGGCGGCACAGGCGGCGTTCGGCCGCCCATTCCATCATGCGCGCCGCGATCATCTGCACGCTCGTCGACGCATTGACGACGATCGCCGCCGTTTCGACCGCATCGAGCGCGCCGATCGCCTGCCCGATGAAATCCGGGAAACCCGGTGTGTCGATCATGTGGATGCGCGTGCCGTTCGTCTCGAGGTGAACGACCGACGCGCGCAGCGAATGCTGGTACGTTTTCTCGAGCGCGTCGAAATCGCTGACCGTGCTGCCGCGCTCGACGCTGCCCGCGGCGGCGATCGCGCCGGCCTGCGCGAGCAGCGCTTCGACGAGCGTCGTCTTGCCGGCGCCCCCGTCACCCACCCACGCCACAGTACGAATATTTTCCGTCACATATTCCGCCATGACCGTCTCCTCCATTCGAATGGAAGGAAATGTACCGCCGATACCCTGCGCTGTCAGCCCGTGCGGGAAAACGGGCCGCTCCCGTTGAGGGTTTGTCCTACGCATCGCAGAGGCGTCACGCCGACAGCCCGAACGAGCATCGGCGTGGGAGGATGATCGACGTGCTCGCGCCCCTCCCCGTTCGGCCAGGATTTTCGCGCGCCGCTCGCAAGATCGCCGGGAATCCATTCGGCTTTGCAGCGCAGACGCTCCGCGCCTTTCGCGCGAATCAGGGGCTCCTGCTGGCCGGCGGTATCGCCTATTACACGCTGCTGTCGATCGTTCCGCTGATGATCCTGCTCGTGATCATTCTGTCGCACGTAATCGACGCCGAGCGGCTCATGTCGACACTGGCGCGATATCTCGCGATCGTGGCTCCCGGGCAATCAGGGCCGCTGATCGACGAATTGCGCTCGTTCATCGCACACCGCGAAGTAATCGGCTGGACGCTCGCCGTCACGCTGATCTTCTTCAGCTCGCTCGCGTTCTCGGTGCTGGAGAATGCGATGTCGGTCATCTTCTATCACCGCGTGCTCACGAAGCGCCGGCCGTTCGTGATCTCGGTGCTGATACCGTATCTCTACATCCTGTTTCTCGGCATCGGACTGCTGCTCGTCACGCTGGTCGCGGGTGCGCTGCAATCGCTCGCACTCACGACCTTCGACGTTCTCGGGCACGACTATTCGCTGTCGGCGGTGTCGCGAATGCTGCTCTATCTGATCGGCGTCTTCGGTGAGGTGCTGGTGCTGGCGTCGATCTATTTCGTCATGCCCGTCGGCCGGCTTTCCTGGCGGCATGCGCTGATCGGCGGCGTCAGCGCGACCCTGCTATGGGAGATTTCGCGCCACGTGCTCGCCTGGTATCTCGCGACGCTTTCGCAGGTCCAGACCGTGTACGGGTCGTTGACGACGGCGATCGTCGTGCTGCTGTCGCTCGAGATCGGCGCGATCGTGCTGCTGTTCGGCGCGCAGGTGATCGCCGAGTACGAGCGGATCGAATGGGAGCCGGTCACGCAGCCGCCGCGACCGATGCATACGTGAGGTGTCGGACGTGCAATTCGCGGGAGCGACGGCGGCGATTGCGCGCGGCGGCACGGCGAATTACATCTCTGACATCTCGCGCAGGCTCCGCAGCAGCTCGTCTTCCTGATACGGCTTGCCGAGGAAACGATCGACGCCGAGCTCGGTCGCGCGATTGCGATGCTTGTCCGCCGTGCGCGACGTGATCATGATCACCGGTATCGAGGCGGTCCTGGCATCGCCCTTGATCGTCTTCGCGAACTCGAAGCCGTCCATTCGCGGCATTTCGATGTCGAGGAGGATCACGTCCGGCGTGCGGTCGGTCAGCAGCTTGAGCGCGTCGACACCGTCGCGCGCCGTCACGACCTCGAAGCCTTCGCGCGTCAGGAGCCGCGTCGTGAACTTGCGCACGGTCAGCGAATCGTCGACAACCATCACGAGCCGTCGTGACGGAACCGCCGCAGCGGCCAGGCGACGCTCGGCTGCGAACCGCTCGTCGTCCGCCGGGTCGTATCGGAGCACGCCCGTGCGCTGCGCGAGTTGCACCGGATTGATGATCAAGACGATTTCGCCGGTGCCGAGCACGGTCGCGCCGGAAATACCGGACACGCGCGCGAGCTGCGGGCCGATGTTCTTCACGACGACCTCCTGGTTGCCCAGCATTTCGTCGACGTGGATCGCCGTCGTGCCCTGGCCACTCCTGACGAGCAGGACCGCGTTGTAGCGCGCGATGTCGGGCACGCTTGCGGTGTCACCCAGGAGCCGCGGCAGGTAATGGAAGGGCCACGCGCGACCTTGCCAGTGCACGCGTCCGTCGGCATACAGCGTGCGCAGCACGTCGGGCTTTACCTGCTGCACCTGCGCGACGATCGGCGCCGGCAACGCCCACATGCGACCGCCGGAACGAACCAGCACCGCCTGCGCGACGGCGAGCGTAAGCGGCAGGAACAGGTTGAATCGGGTGCCCTTTCCAGGTGTCGTATGGACGTCGACGCGACCGCCGAGTGCGACGATTTCGTTGCGCACGACGTCCATGCCGATGCCGCGACCGGAGACCTGCGTCACCTTCGACGCCGTCGAGAACCCGGGATGGAACAGGCACTCGACCAATTGATGAATCGTCGGCTCGCCGTCCGCCGGCACGAGGCCGGCCGCGACCGCCCCTTCGCGCACGCGCGCGAAGTCGATGCCGCCGCCGTCATCGGCGAGTTCGATGGCGATTTCGTTGCCGATCTGGCGCACGGTGAGCGCGATCTCGCCGGTTTCGGATTTGCCCGCCGCGACGCGTGCGGCGCGCGTCTCGAGACCGTGGTCGAGCGCGTTTCGCAGCAGATGCTCGAGCGGCGCGACGAGCTTTTCGAGCACCGAGCGGTCGAGCTCGGTCTGCGCGCCGTGAATCTCGAGGTTCGCGCGCTTGTCGAGCTCGCGCGCCGTCTTGCGCAGGATCCGGTAGAGCCGCTCGGACAGGCTCGCGAACGGAACGGTGCGGATCGCGAACAGCCGCTGCTGCACATCGCGCGACAGGCGCGCCTGCGAGATCAGCGCCACATCGGCGTCGTCCAGGTTCTTGAGGAGCGCCTGCTGCACGGTCGATACGTCGTTGACGCCTTCGGCGAGCGAGCGCGTGAGCTCCTGAAAGCGCGTGTAGCGATCGAGCTCGAGCGGATCGAAGTCCTCCTGCGACGGGTTGACCGCCGACATCCGCGACTGGATCTGCGTCTCGGCCTGCAATTCGATTTCGCGCACCTGGCTCCGCAGCCGGATCACGCTGCCCGTCAGCTCGAGCAGATTCGCCTTGAGCGCGCGCAACTCGGCTTCGACGCGGGCCCTGGCGATCGCCACTTCACCCGCTTCGTTGACCAGCTGGTCGACGATGTCCGCTCGCACGCGAAGCATCGCACGTGCCGTGTCGCCGTCGAATCGATCGGACGCGCGCCGGCGGGGTTCGACGATACCGGGCGACGCGGCGGGCGCGGTCGCGCTCAGCGGGTCATCCGCGGGCGCAACGGGTTGGGCGGACGGCAGCGCTGGTTCGGCCGTCGGCGCTGCGTCCGCGAC
>JALYSS010000277.1 GCA_030854685.1 Pseudomonadota bacterium
GCGGTGCTCTCCGAGGTGTTCTTCGCGGAGCCGTCGTTGCTGCGGGACGAATATCCGGCCGTCTACCGCGAATTCGCGCGCTTCTACCGTCAGGACCTGGCCGCAAGACGCTCATGACGTACTGCCGCCCGGCAGCATCAACAGGCGTTCAGATTCGATCACCGGAAACGTCGACAGGCCGACTCTGGCGTATTCTTTCGCCGGTCGCGCGGTGCGTGACGTCTGTCGCTGTTCGCCGCCGCTTCCTCGCTCTCACCCCCTTCGCCCCCCGGAATCGAATGAAATGCACATTGGTTGGGTCCCGCTATTTCGGCGCGACCGTGTTCGAGGCGCTGCGCCGGGATGGCGCCGCGATCGCGCAAGTCGTCGTACCCGCCGGGGATGACCGGCTTGCGGTCGCGGCACAAGCGGCCGGCGTCCCGTTGCGCATCCTCGACGATCCGAAGGTCGTGCCGGGCAGCGCGATACCGGAGCGGACGGAACTGATCGTCGCCGCGCATACGCATGCGCGCGTCAGCGACGAGGCGCTGGCCCGCTCGCGCCTCGGCGGCATCGGCTATCACCCGTCGCTGTTGCCCAGGCATCGGGGCATCGCCGCGGTCGAATGGACGATTCTCTCCGGCGATTCGATCGCCGGTGGATCGATCTACCACCTTGCGCAGGGCTGGGATTCGGGTGCGATCGCCGCGCAGGACTGGTGCTTCGTCGCCAACGGCGAGACGGCGCGCGAATTGTGGGAACGCGCCCTTGCGCCCATGGGCATCGAGTTGTTGAAACGCGTCGTACGCCATGCCGCAACGCATGGCGAATTGCCGGCGCGACCGCAGGACGAGCGCTTCGCGACCAGAGCGCCGATGATTCGCCCCACCATTTTGCTTATCGAGGAAGGGAAGGCGGCGGGGACGTCGCTCGTCGTGACGGCGATCGGCGGCGATCGTCCCGGCATCGTCAGCCTGCTGTCCGACCGCGCGCAAGGATTCGGAGCGAATTGGGCCGGCAGCCGGATGGTGACTCTCGCCGGTCAATTCGCGGGCATGGTGCACTTCGAAGTGGCGGCGCAAAACGCCGAACCGCTCTCGCAGGCATTGCGCGGACTCGAAGCGTCGGGATTGCGCGTGGTCATCGCCAGGAGCGAAATACCGTCGGTGCCTGCGGGTCGGCGAATGGTCAAGCTCGAACTGACGGGAATCGACCGCCCTGGAATCGTTCGCGATCTTTCGCGCGACCTGGCCGAACGTGGCGTCAGCATCGACGACCTGCACACCGAAGTCGTCAGCGACGGCGCGTCGGCCGAGCATCGCTTCAAGGTGAAGGCGCTGCTCGCCGTCCCCGACTCGCTGCCGAACGAGGCACTGCGACGAGCACTCGATGCGCTCGCGAGCGAAATGATGGTCGACATCGCGCTCGACGAGAACAGTCGCGCGAAATGAGATCGAAACGTCGCGCTCAATTCGCGAGTGCGCGTTCGACGATGCGATTCGTCGCCACGGCGGACGGCAGTGAACCGAATGCGGCGCCCGCGTACGTCGTTGGGGCGAGCCGCGAGGCGCAATAAGCGTCGGCAACGAACTCCGGCGCGTGCCGAATCAGTTCTGCCCCGGACACCGCGAGCGCAACGGCCTGCGCCAGCCGGCGACCATCGGCCCGATCGTCGTCGGCGTCGCGAAGCAGTTGTTCGAGCGCTTCGCAATGGCGGTCGAACGAAGCGTTGGCACCGCGCACCGACGCAAGTCCGGCGAGCAACGCAGCGACGGCGTCGGGTTCCCTGCGCGCGGCGCGCGCGACATCGAGGCACACGACGTTGCCCGATCCTTCCCAGATCGAATTGACCGGCGCCTCGCGGTAGAAGCGTGGCAGCGGATTCTCCTCGACATAGCCGTTGCCGCCCAGCGCTTCCATCGCTTCGGCGGTCACAGCGATCGCGCGCTTGCACACCCAGTACTTCGCGGCCGGCGCAGCGATGCGCGCGGCTGCCCGCATTGCCTCGTCGGCGTCCGCTTCGCAGGCGTGCGCGAGGTTCAGCGCGAGCCACAGGGCCGCTTCGCACTCCAGCGCGAGGTCGGCCAGCACATTGGCCATCAGCGCGTGATCGGCGAGCCGGCGACCGAACGCCATCCGGTGCTGCGCGTAATGCAACGCCCACGTCAACGCGCCGCGCATGATGCCCGCGCTGCCGATCACGCAATCGAGGCGCGTGTACCGGACCATTTCGAGAATCGTCGCGATGCCGCGATCGGTCGCGCCGAGCGGCCACGCGATGGCGGATTCGAACTCCACTTCGGACGACGCGTTCGAGCGATTGCCGAGCTTGTCCTTCAGGCGATTGATGCGAATGGCGTTGCGCGTTCCGTCCGGACGCACGCGCGGCATCAGGAAGCATCCGAGTCCCGCGTCCGTTTGCGCGAGCACGAGATGCGCGTCGCATTGCGGGGCGGAGAAGAACCATTTGTGGCCGGTGACGCGCCACGCGCCGTCGGCATCGGGCTCGGCGTGCGTAAGGTTGACGCGCACGTCGGATCCGCCCTGCAGCTCGGTCATGCCCATGCCGATCAGCGCCGAGCGCTTCGTCTCGACGGGCAGCGTGCGCGGATCGTAGTCCATCGCCAGAATCCGCGGCAGCCACACGTCGGCTATGTGCGGCACGTCGGCCGCATGCCGTGAAAGCACCGGCACGCTCGCACAGGTCATCGTCAACGGGCACTGCGTGCCGTTCTCGACCTGCGCGTGCAGGTAATACATCGCCGCCCGCGCGGCCTGCGCGCCCGGTTGTGGCGTCCGCCATGGCGCGCAGTGCTCGCCAGCTGCCATCGCGAGCCGCATCAGCGCGTCCCATGCCGGATGAAACGCGACATCGTCGGTACGTTCGCCGCGCCGGTCGTACGCGCGCAATGTCGGCGGATTCCGGTTCGCGGCATCGGCGAGCGCATACGTTTCGGGCGCGCCCAGCGTCGCGCCCCATTCCATCAACTGCGCTACCGCCCACGTCGCGCCGTAAGCATCGACGGCGAACTGCAGCGCAGCGTCGATCGCGAACAGATTGTGGCCTTCGAACGGCGGCGGCTGATTGGGAAAATTCGTCGGCATCAATGCGAGTCGCCGTGGTGCCCGGCGCGGATTCTTTCAGGTTTTCGGGTCCTGTGCGAGACGAATCGCCGACTTCGGCCGGAACACCTTGCACACTTCCTCGTGCGTCTCGACGTACGGACCGCCGATGAGATCGAGGCAATACGGCACGGCGGGAAAAATGCCGTCGAGCGTTTCCTTAATCGCCTTCGGTTGACCGGGCAGGTTGAGGATCAGCGCGTGCGCGCGCACGACGCCGACTTGGCGGGACAGGATCGCGGTCGGCACGTATTTCAGGCTCACCTGTCGCATCTGCTCACCGAATCCGGGCAGCACCTTGTGCGCGACGGCGAGCGTTGCTTCGGGTGTCACGTCGCGCGGCGCTGGACCCGTGCCGCCCGTTGTCAGCACGAGATCGCATCCGACCGTATCGACGAGCTCGACGAGCGTGCATTCGATGACCGGCTGCTCGTCGGGGATAAGCCGCGTCTCGAAGCGCCACGGCGTCGAAAGCGCGGCTTCGAACCACGCCGTGAGTCCGGGCAGCCCCTGGTCGACGTAGACGCCCTGCGAAGCGCGATCGGAAATCGATACGAGCCCAATCAGGAGTGCGCGATCGTCAGGCATGGTCAAGGGTGTCTCGGTCCAGGTGCGGCATTGCCTGTGAGCGCGCGGCTAACCGTGCTCGACGATTCGCTTGAGCTCGCGAAAGAGCGCGCGCGACTTGCGCGGCGGCGCGGCCCCTGCGCGCTCCGCCCGCACGTCGGTAACCAGCGCGGCCAGCGAGTCGCGCGGCGCCGTCGGATACGCGTCGACGAACGCCTGCAATCCGTCGGGTTCGTCGAGGACGCGACCACGCCAGCGTTCGAGCAGCGCAAAGCGCGCGCGCTCGCGCTGCGGACCTTCGGCCCACGCCGCGAGTGCTGCACGCACAGGGACAGCGTCGATGTCGCGCATCACGCGGCCGATGAACTGCATCTGGCGTCGTCGTCCTTCGTGCTTCGTGATCGTGCGCGCCAGCACGATCGCGTCGACGAGCTTTTCGGGAAGATCGAGCGCCGCCAGGCGCCTGGGATCGAGCGCGACCAGCGCGACCCCGAGGTCCTGCAACTCGTGCATTTCGTGCTTGCGGCGCGTCTTCGACGGCGCTTCGGGCAAGTCGTCGCGGGGCTGCGGGAATTCCTGGCGAGGCATCGGGTGAGGTGGAGCGGCGCGGGAACGACGCATGGCGCGACGCCTTTGCTATGATAGCCGACCCCCTGTTCTCCCGTTGCCTACGCGGATTTCCACGAACGCCGACCGCTCCCTTTCGACTGCACGCATGCCCGATGACGCACCCGCCGGTACGCGCTTTCCCGTGACCCGGGACGTACTCGAGCGCGTCGCCAATACGGTGCTCGACGCGGCGCGCGCAGGCGGCGCGACGGCGGCGGAAACGGAAGTGTCGCAAGCGGTCGGGCAGAGCGTCAGTGTACGCAAGGGCGCAGTGGAGACGATCGCGTACAACCGCGACAAGGGCATCGGCGTCACCATCTACGTGGGCGCTCGGCGCGGTCATGCGAGTTCGGCGGATTTCTCCGACGAGTCGCTCCACGCGACGGTGGACAAGGCGCTCGCCATCGCGCGCTACACGGCGGAAGATCCGGCCGCAGGGCTCGCGGATCCGGATCGCCTCGCCAAATCATGGCCCGATCTCGATCTTTACCACCCGTGGGACCTGCCGGTCGATAAGGCCATCGAGCTCGCGCGCGAGACCGAAGCGGCGGCGTTGGCGGTCGATCCGCGCATTGCGAACAGCGAAGGGTCGACGGTTGCGCGCGGTGAATCGGAATTCATTTACGCCAACACGCTGGGCTTCACGGGCGGCTATCGGACGTCGCGTCATCACATCGATTGCTCGGTCATCGCCGAAGCCGACGGTGCAATGCAACGCGACTACTGGTACACGGCAGCGCGCGCGCCCGAGGACTTGCAGTCCGCGGTCGACGTCGGACGCACCGCCGGCGAGCGCACGGTGCGCCGGTTGGGCGGGCGACAGCTCAACACGCTCGAATGCCCGGTGCTGTTCGACGCGCCGGAAGCCGCCGATCTGCTCGGCGCGTTCGTGCATGCGGTGTCGGGCGGCAGCCTGTATCGCAAGTCGTCGTTCCTGCTCGATTCGCTCGGTACGCCGATCTTCGCATCGCACGTGAACGTACGCGAGGAACCGCATTTGCGCCGCGCACGCGGCAGCGCACCCTTCGACAGCGATGGCGTGAAAACGGAGCCGCGCGACGTCGTCACCAACGGCGTGGTCCGCGGCTATTTTCTCGGGAGCTATTCGGCGCGCAAGCTCGGAATGCAATCGACGGGCAATGCCGGCGGTGCGCACAACCTTGTCGTCCCCGGTACGCTGGACCTGCCGGCGTTGCTGCGCCGGATGGGGAAGGGACTTTTCGTAACCGAACAGCTCGGGCAGGGTGTCAATGCGGTCACCGGCGATTTCTCGCGTGGCGCGGCCGGATTCTGGGTCGAAGACGGCGAGATCGCGTATCCGGTAGAGGAAATCACGATCGCCGGCAACCTGAAGCAAATGTTCCGGGACATCGTGGCGCTCGGCACGGACATCGACCGGCGTGGATCGCGCCACATCGGGTCGATCCTCGTCGCGCAAATGACGATCGCCGGCAGTTGATTCCCGCGGACGCTTCGCGGCCGTTGCCGATTCCGCGATGATCAACTCCGTCCTCGACTGGCTGCGCCACCTCAAGGATCCGCTGCGCAATCCCGCGCAGGTGCGGCGCTTCATCGCGCGCCTGCCGGTCGGTGATGTGCTGGAGGTCCAGCGCGAGTCGCTCGAGTTGCTGGCGAACTTCCCGAGCGGTGGCCGCGACGTGACCGCGCCGCAGCTCGAGGCGCTCCTGAAGCTCGATGCGCGACTCGAGCCAATCATCAAGGACGTTACGCGACAGTACACGACCAATTACCAGAAGAGCTCGACCGTCGAATCGCGGCTGTGGCATGCCGTGTTCGATCTCGTCAAGGGTTTCATCGGCGCGTATAACGCCGCGTTGCAAAGCGGTTTCCCGCATGTGGAGAACCGGCGCTGGCGCGTGATCCTGCCGTGGGCGCTCGTGCGGCTCGCGCATTACCGCGGACTCGACGGAAAATTCCGGCTGTTCCGTTACAGTCACTGGATTCCTGCGCAATGGCGCGATTTCCACGAAACATACGAACTCGCACGAGCGCGCTCGTGGCACCGCGAGCAACTCGTGTTCGGCGCTGGCGGTTTCTCGAAGCCGGGCATCTGCGCCGAGCAGGTGTATCTCGACATGCTGCTGCTGATGCGGCTCGACTCGGGCAACTTCACGCCGGATCAGGTCGAGTGGGTCGCGAAGCAGCTCGAGGACTGGGCGCCCTCGCTGATGCTCACCACGACCGCGGCCGACAGCGCGGGCTTCTACGTGGACATGACCGGGTCGCAGGGGTTGCGGCGCCGCGACAAGCCGATCGTCGGCGGGCATGTGATGTACGTCGATACCGGACCCGTGTACACGCGGATTGTCGAGCGGCTGCGCTGGCTGCCGGAAACCGACGACGAGAAGCTGGCGCCCGGCGATCTCCCCGCGCGCGAGCAGCGGCTGCTGCTGATGCGGCTTGCCGCGCTGTTCGGCCCCGAGGCGCTCTCGCATGCGCCACGCGCAACCCGCCAGTCGGCCGACGAGCACGTGCGCGTCGTCAGCGGGTTGCACGCGTTGACGCGTGCGGTGGCGGAAATCGATCGGCTTCCGGACGCGGTCCGCACGCCCGGCATCGTCGCGAGTTTCGACGAGGCGACGCTTGTCAACCCCGGGATCAATCCGGCGTCGATCGAGCGCCGCGTGCGCGGTACGCGCTGGAAGATGGTCGATCGCAGCGACAGCGGTTGCCGGCTGATGGCACCGGCCAAGGAGGCGCCGGCCAAGCTCGGCGAATTGCTCGCGATCAAGGATGGCGACAACTGGATCCTTGGCGTGGTGCGCCGGATGCAGCGCCAGCAGGTCGACGAAATGACCGTTGGTGTCGAAATCATCGCAAGGCGCCTCGTGCGCGTTTTGATGCGAAGCTGGTCGGCGCCCGCCGAAACATCGCGCGCCGCGCACGATCGGCCTTTTTTCGGCATTTATCTTCCCGCTGCGCCCGAAAATCGCCAGTCGTCGCAACGCAGCCTGATTGGACCGGACGACCGGTTCGCCCCGGGCGGCATGATCGAGCTCGACACCGGGAGCGCGCGCTACCTGATCCGGTTCACGCAGACACTCGAGCGACAGACCGGGTGGACGTGGACGCTTTTCAACGCCGTTCGCAAGCTTTCCACGTAATCTCGCAACGCGCGCCTGAAGGCGGAACGATCCACGGAGCCGGCCGTGCGGCCATGACGCGCGCAGCCTCGCCTGCTAGAATCGCGAGAAATCGGAGTCGGAACTGGTAATACATTTTTGCGCGTATTACGGCGCTGACCCCGATCCCGGGCCTGACCGCGATCCCTGGCTCGGAGGAGGGGTCCGCCGCAATGCGAGAGGGAGCGGGCCAGCGAGCTCGGAATACCAGCCAACCGTCGGCAGGGCCGGCATCGATAGGAGAAACGGGATGGAGCGTCGTTCGTTCATCAAGCACACCGGCCTTGCCGGCATACTGGCGGCGAGTTCCGCGCCGGCATTCGCGCAGGCGGCCCCTGAAATCAAATGGCGCATGGCGTCGAGTTTTCCGCGCAGCCTCGACACCATCTTCGGTGCCGCGGAAGTGATCAGCAAGCGCGTCGCGGCGTCGACCAACAACAAGTTTCAGATCCAGACGTTCGCGGGCGGCGAAATCGTCCCCGCGTTCGGCGTCGTGGATGCCGTGCAGAACGCGACGATCCAGTGCGCGCACACCGCGCCGTATTACTTCTTCGGCA
>JALYSS010000278.1 GCA_030854685.1 Pseudomonadota bacterium
ACAGCGTCCTTTGCGGGTACTCATCACGTCCGGGAAATACATCTCTGACCCGGATTTCCCGTCTCGAATCAGTGCGGAAAGGACAGCGGCTTAGGTTATCATATCGGGCATTTTGAGCGGCCAGCGCCCCACTCCGTCCGGAGCGGGGCGGCGACGATCGCCGGAGTCCAAATCCTTTCATGTTCGAGTTTTTCAAAGGCTACTTTTCCAGCGACCTCGCGATTGACCTTGGAACCGCCAACACGCTGATCTACGTGCGCGGCAAAGGCATCGTGCTCGACGAACCGTCCGTGGTAGCCATCCGGCAGGAAGGTGGTCCGAACGGAAAGAAGGTGATCCAGGAAGTCGGCCTCGCCGCCAAGCAGATGCTCGGCCGCACACCCGGCAACATCACCGCCATCCGACCGATGAAAGACGGCGTCATTGCCGACTTCACCGTGACGGAGCAGATGCTGAAGCAGTTCATCAAGAAGGTACTCGACTCGCGGCTGTTTTCGCCGAGCCCCCGAATCATCATCTGCGTACCCTGCGGCTCGACGCAGGTCGAGCGACGCGCAATCCGCGAATCGGCACTCGGCGCGGGTGCCTCGAAGGTATACCTGATCGAGGAACCGATGGCGGCGGCCATCGGCGCCGATCTCCCGGTCGGCGATGCGACGGGCTCGATGGTCGTCGACATCGGCGGCGGCACGACCGAAGTGGGCGTGATCTCGCTGGGCGGCATGGTTTACGCAGGCTCGGTCCGCGTGGGCGGCGACAAGTTCGACGAGGCGGTGGTCAACTACATCCGTCGCAATTACGGCATGCTGATTGGCGAGACCACGGCCGAAATCATCAAGAAGACGATCGGCTCCGCATTTCCAGGCTCGGAAGTGAAGGAAATGGAAGTGAAGGGGCGTAATCTTGCGGAAGGCATTCCGCGAAGCTTCACCGTGTCGTCCAACGAAATCCTCGAAGCGCTGACCGATCCGCTGAACAGCATCGTGTCGGCGGTGAAGAGCGCGCTGGAGCGCACGCCACCCGAACTGGGCGCGGACATCGCCGAGCGAGGCATGGTGCTGACGGGCGGTGGCGCGCTTTTGCGCGACGTCGATCGGCTGCTGATGGAAGAGACCGGCCTGCCGGTCGTCGTCGCCGAGGACCCGCTGACGTGCGTCGTGCGCGGCTGCGGCAAGGCGCTCGAAAACATGGAGAAGCTGCAGACGATCTTCACGAGCGACTGAAGCCGGTCTGACGTTCCGCGGCGAGCGTTGACCGCGAAACGTCCGCGGGCCGAAGTTGATGCCTGACGCCGAACCGCGCATGCTCGAACAGCCCACCACGCCGGACGTCCGCTAGATGCGTCCCATACCCGTCGATCCTCCTGCCTTTTTCAATCGCGGGCCCAGTCCATTCGCGCGACTGGCGTTCTTCGGAATCCTGTCGCTCGCGCTGCTGTTCGCCGACACCCGCTACCGCTATCTCGAGAACGTGCGGCAGGTCGTCGCCATCGTGCTGTACCCGATGCAACGCGCGCTGGAAATGCCCGGCGCGGCTTTTGCATACGTCTCCGAGTACATTGGCTCCAAACGCCGCTTGGCGGATGAAAATGCGATGCTCCGGCAGGAACTCGTCGCGCGCGCGCCGGCGATGCAGGGCTACACCCGCGGGCAGGAAGAGAATGCGCATCTGCGCGCGCTGCTCGACGTTCGCTCGCGATACGCCGCCACGGCGATCGCGGTTCAGGTCCTTTACGCGGGACGCGATCCGTTCACGCAAAAGCTGTTCGTCGACAAGGGGACGAGCGCCGGCGTCCAGGCGGGCGCGGGCGTAATCGACGAAAGCGGAGTCGTCGGACAGGTGACGCGAACGTTTCCTTACATGGCCGAAGTCACGCTGATCACCGATCGCGACCAGGCGGTTCCGGTGCAGGTCGAACGTAGCGGCGCGCGCAGCGTGCTTTTCGGCAACGGCACCGGGCGCTCGCCCGAGTTGCGCTTCACCTCGCCTTCGGCGGACCTGCGCATCGGAGATCGGCTGCTGACCTCCGGCCTCGACGGAACGTATCCGCCGGGACTGGCGGTCGCGCAGATCGTCGACGTCGTGCGCGACTCGGGTCAGATGTTCGCGCGCATCTTCTGCAAGCCGCTCGCCGGCATCGATCACAGCGAGTTCCTGCTCGTGCTGTCGCAGTCGGCGTCGATGCCGCCGCGGCCCGACGAGCCAGGTGAGCCGGATGCGGCGAAAAAAGGTGGGCGCGTGAGAGGACGCCACGGATGAGGGACGACCGTGCACATACCGAGGACGAGCGATGAGGGTGCTGCCCAACGTCGGATCGTTCGGGTCGGCGGCGCCCGAAGAGATCCTGCGGCCCGCCAGGCCCTCGTTCGTCCTGCTGTCGCTGCTCATCGGATTGTTGTTGAACCTCATCCCTGCGAACGATCCCGTGATGACCTACCGGCCGGACTTCCTCGCGCTGGTGTTGCTCTACTGGTGCATCCAGGAGCCGCGCTATGTCGGCGTCGGTACCGCATGGGTCGTCGGCCTGCTGATGGACGTAGGTGACGCCACCGTGTTCGGGCAGCACGCGCTCGCCTACGCAGTGCTTGCGTATGGCGCCGAATACTTCCGTCGCCGCGTGCTGCGTTTTCCGCTATGGCAACAGGCGGTCCAGGTCGCGGCGCTGCTCGTGCTGTGCGCGCTGATCGTGTTGCTCGTCCGGTTCGTCGGTGGGGCCGCGCTGCCGCGCTGGACGTACCTGGTGCCGCCGCTCGTGGCCGCGCTGCTGTGGCCGCTGGTATCGGTGCTGCTCCAGTCGCCGCAGCGACCGTCGCACTCCGCGTCGCGTCGCTGAAGCCATGAGTGCCGCAGGGCCGGGCCAGAGACACCGCGGTGCCCCCCACCCCAACCCTCTCTCCGCGCGCGGTGAGAGGGAACCGAGCTTAAGCGAGGCGGGGCGGAAGCGCGCGCCAGCCGCAAGCGTGGGAGTCCTGTGAGCCGCCGATTGCTGTTCACGTCGCGGCGCAGCGGCTTCGGCGGGCCGGAACTGCGCAATCCCGAGCGGGACGTCTATCATTTCCGGCGCCGTCTCTCGCTCGTTGCGGCGTTCGTCTTCATCGCGTTCTGTGGGCTGTTCGCGCGCTTTTTCTATCTGCAGGTCATCCAGCACGCGCATTTCGAGACGCTCGCGGAGACGAATCGCATCGCAATCGTGCCGATCGTCCCCAATCGCGGCGTCATCACCGACCGCAACGGCATCGTGCTCGCGCAAAGCTATTCGGCGTACACGCTCGAGATCACGCCATCGCGCGTGACGAACCTGGACGAGACGATCGACCAGCTGGCCGGAATCGTCAACGTGGAGCCGCGCGATCGCAAGCGGTTCCGCAAGCTCCTCGACGAATCGAAAGATTTCGAAAGCCTGCCGCTGCGCACGCGCCTGACCGATGAGGAAGTCGCACGCTTCGCCGT
Organism: Pseudomonadota bacterium; assembly: GCA_030854685.1. GTDB lineage: Bacteria > Pseudomonadota > Gammaproteobacteria > Burkholderiales > Casimicrobiaceae > VBCG01. The sequence goes on from JALYSS010000278.1 coordinate 3,451, forward strand.
CAACCGCTACCGCTTCCCGGGCGTCGAGATCAAGGCGCGGCTCTTCCGCCAATATCCATTCCGCGAAGTCGCCTCGCACGTCGTCGGCTACATCGGCCGCATCAATGACAAGGACAACGAACGGATCGCCGACTGGGACGAGACGGCGAATTACAAGGGCTCGGACTACATCGGCAAGGTCGGCGTCGAGCTCTCGTACGAGCGCGAATTGCACGGCACGACGGGCGTCGAGGACGTCGAAGTCGACGCGGGCGGTCGCGCGGTCCGCACCTTGAAGCGCACGCCGCCGGTCGCGGGCAACAACCTGACGCTGTCGCTCGACATCCGCCTGCAGCAGGTGGCAGAGGAGGCGTTCGGCGATCGCCGTGGCGCGCTGGTCGCCATCGATCCGACGTCGGGCGACGTGCTCGCGTTCGTATCGAAGCCCGGATTCGATCCGAATCTGTTCGTCGACGGCATCGATCCCGCGAACTGGCAGGAGTTGAACGATTCGCCGGACAAGCCGCTGTTGAACCGGCCGCTCCGCGGCGCCTATCCGCCGGGGTCGACGATCAAGCCGTTTCTTGCACTCGCAGCACTCACCTCCGGACGTCGCACGCCGGGTCAGACGATCTTCGATCCGGGCTATTTCCAGATTCCCGGCCAGGCGCATCGCTTCCGCGACGACAAACCCGGCGGACACGGCACGGTCGACATGTACAAGGCGATCGTCCAGTCCTGCGATACCTATTTCTACATGCTCGCGAACGATACCGACATCGACGACACCGCGCATTTCATGAGCGAGCTCGGCTTCGGGGGGAAGACGGGCATCGACATCGAAGGCGAGCTGACCGGCGTGCTGCCGTCCCGCGCGTGGAAGCGCCAACGTTACGCCGGCAAGAACTATCGCGAGGAAAACCGGAAATGGTACCTCGGCGATTCGATTTCGGCGGGAATCGGGCAGGGCTACAACGCGTTTACGCCGATCCAGCTCGCGCATGCGATCGCGATCATCGCGAACGACGGCGTCGGTTACACGCCGCACCTCGTCAAGTCCGTCCTGAACGTGAAGACGAGTGAGGTACGCGAGATCGCGCGCGAGCCGGCATCACATCTTCAGGTACGGCCCGAGAACCTCGCGATCATCAAGCGCGCGCTGGTGGGAGTGAACAAGGAAGGGACCGGCGCGGCGGCGTTCAAGGATGCCAGGTACGTCAGCGCCGGCAAGACGGGCACCGCACAGGTTTACTCGCTGAAGGGCGAAAAGTACTCCGAGCATCACGTCGACGAGCGCCTGCGCGATCACGCGTGGTTCATGGCGTACGCGCCCGCGGATCATCCGAAGATCGCCGTCGCCGTACTCGTCGAAAACGGCGGGTTCGGTGCGGCGGCCGCGGCGCCGATCGTGCGCAAGGTGTTCGACCGCTACCTGCTCGGCAAAGCGGAACCGGGTGCTGCGAAGGACGTGCCGGGCGTCAGCGACGACGAAGGCGATTGATGAACGCGATTCAACGCGCCTGGGAAGTGCTGACGCGGCGTATCGACTCGGTGCTGTTCGGCGCGGCACTCGCCATCGTCGGCGTCGGGTTGGTGACGCTGTTCTCGGCCTCCGACCAGAGCGTTCCGCGCGAGACGAGCCAGGCGATGAGCCTCTCGTTCGCGATCGTGCTGATGTGGATGTTCGCGAACATCGCACCGCAAACGCTCGCACGCGCCGCGGTGCCGCTCTACACGGTCACGGTCGCGCTGCTGATCGGCGTCGCGATGTTCGGCATTGTCGTCAACGGCTCGCGCCGCTGGTTGAATCTCGGCATTGCCCGGTTCCAGCCGTCGGAGCTGATGAAGATCGCGCTGCCGCTGATGCTTGCGTGGTACTTCCAGAAATTCGAGGGCCGCATCGGCTGGCGCGATTTCGTATTCGCCGTGGTCCTGATCGTCGTGCCTGTCTACCTGATCAAGCGGCAGCCTGACCTCGGGACGGCGCTGCTGATAGCCGCTTCCGGGTTCTATGTGCTGTTCCTCGCCGGTCTGTCGTGGAAGGTGATCGTCGGACTGTTCGCGCTGGGGGCCGCCGTCGGGCCGATGGTCTGGACCCATATGCACGACTACCAGCGCGAGCGCATCCTGACGTTTCTCGATCCCTCGCGCGACCCCCTCGGGGCCGGCTATCACTCGATGCAGGCTTCGATCGCGCTTGGCTCCGGCGGCATTGCCGGCAAGGGCTGGCTGAACGGCACGCAGACGCACCTCGACTTCCTGCCCGAGCGCCATACCGACTTCATCTTCGCGGTGTTCGGCGAGGAGTTCGGACTGATCGGCAACGCAGTGCTGTTGCTGCTCTATATGCTGCTGATCGGCCGCGCGATGATGATCACCGCCAACGCATCGACGCTGTTTTCGCGGTTGCTCGCGGGCGCGATCACGCTGATGTTCTTCACGTACGCGTTCGTCAACATGGCGATGGTGAGTGGCATCCTGCCCGTGGTCGGCGTGCCGCTGCCGCTCGTGTCCTACGGCGGGACGGCGCTGATCTCGCTCTTCATCGGCCTCGGCATCCTGATGAGCGTGCAGGCGCACCGCAAGCTGGTGATGACGTGAAAATGGGGTCAGAGCTGTAATAATTGGCGTCGACGGGTGAAGACAGAACGACGTCTTCTGCCGCCAATTATTACGGCTCTGACCCCATTTTCACGGTAATCGCCGTTTTCACCGAATTCGCGATGTAACAGGCGTGATGCGCTTCT